>WFTN01000573.1 GCA_015485455.1 Planctomycetota bacterium
GTCCTCGCCTCTGCCATAGACGGCCACCTTCCCCTTCTCCGCCGGAGCCAGCACGAGAAGTTTTCCGTCCTTGGGATTCGGAATTAGCTTGATGGGCGCCCGAAACTGAACGCTTTTCACATTTCGAGTCATAGATATTTCGCAGGGCAGATCAAAACGGTCGCTCCAGAGAGCTGAGACCTCAAATCGCCCTCGGGTAATCTGCCGACGCATGGACAGGACCACGGGTAGAGATCTTTTCTGCATGACTTTTACTTGAGCCAAGACATTGAGCTTAGACAGCTCAAGGAGAAAGAGGTCTTTCTTGCCGTCCCCATCCCCATCTTCAAGCCAGCGCCAAAGAACGTGGCCGGTAATGCGAAAGACACGATCGGGCTTTTTACCTCGGCCGATTTCTCGCTTCCGGCCCTGGTAAACGAGAGTTGTCCCTGTGCCTGGGTCGACGTGGATCAAGTCGATGAGGCCGTCATCGTCGTAGTCCAAACTCAAAGGTGGAATACGATGCTCGAACTTCACCACCTCATTGTTTTCGCTCAGGGGAGCTTTGCCCCATGGTTCCGGCGCGCCTGAGGGCAAGGATCGATAGGCATAATTCTTGTCTTGGCGAAAAAGAAGAGCTGGGCGTTTCTTGTCCAGAATATCTAAGGTGAAGTAGGGAACAGTGACCCGCGCTTTCATGCGATAACCAAGGCCGTAACCTAAGCTCTGCTCGCTGGTCAAACGGCCCTGGTTTAGACCGCAATCTTTCACCTGCCCATCCTCATTGCGTTCAAAAGTTCGAAGCCCTGTCAACGTTGGAACGACCCAATAGGCCACCTTGCCCAGGCCCCAGACAAAATTACGGGCCACGGGGGCCGCAGAAAGACGACCTCGAAAAAGATCGCCATTGGCCGAAACCTTGGTGAAGGAGACTCCCTCACTGTCCTTGGGGATTCTCGCGCTTTGAACTCCTGTGGCAGTTTGGGCGAAAATCTCGCCGTAGCTTGTTTGCTGTCCCGAGTTTTCGAGGAAATCCCAAAGAAATGTCTGGGGAGGAAGGTCAAAGGACGCAACGATTTCCGGGCGCCCTTTGTTTCGCAGGCAAAATAGCGTGCTGCCGTTCTGAAGAATCACCAAACCCTTCTGGGGACCGACAACGGATGCCGCGTCAATTTGGCTGCCAATGGCCAGCACAGAGCCCTTGCAGGGCTCCTGGGTCACTCCCTGAAGAGCCCAAGCCAAGACAAAAAATAGGGGCAAAACTTGAGATCGGTTCATGGAGCACTCTCACGACGACTTCTTCGACATCGTGATTTAGCATGAAACCGACAGTCGGGCCAGAATTCTCAATGACGGAAAAGGGCAAGCCACTTCGCTATCGCCTCTGGTTGCTCTTCTGGGGACACCCTTTCGTCCCAGCCCAAAGTGCTACCTTTCCACTCTGTGAGCAGATCTGCCAATTCTGCTTTCTCGTAGGGTTTTCCTTTGGTCATGATCTCTGCCAGTAGAGCCCCGAATTGAGGGTCTTGACTACCCAGGCGAACCAAAGAAAAAGCTGTCATTGTCCGCCAGCGCTTTGACCGGCCTGATTCGCCGTACTGAGCTTCAAGTGCTTTGATGGCACCCTTCCCCCCCATGGCGCCCAAAGCCCTGGTGGCGGCAATGATGACACTTTCGTCACTATCTTTGAGCATGCCCATCAAGACAGAATACCCTAAGTCTCGAGGCATCCTCCCCATGGCCAAGGCCGCTCGGCTACGAACGGGAGGAGCTTCATCACGGGCGCAAACCTCAACGATAACCCGTCGAGATTTGGGAGTGTCGATCTTCGCCAGGGCTTGAACGGCATAGGCCCTCAATTGCTGGTTAGAGGCTCCCAGGTCTTTATCGCCCAGGGCTTTGGCAATGTGCTCCGTGGCAAGATCACCCAACATTCCCAAATTGCGCCGAGCCTTCTCCATGTGCAAGAACTGATGATCCCCTAAGATCTTGACGTGATAACGAACCCGACGATCCAAGTCAGCATTTTCTCCCATCCTTGGCATAGGCCGAAGGGGCTTCATGGTCTTGATATAGTCTCGGTAAAGCTCAATCGCCTTCGATTTACGGGCCCAGCCGATGTCCGTGGCAAAACCAAAGTCTTTACCAGTGATTTCTTTGAGAATACGATTCGCCGACTCATTAGAAAGCGCCTTCCCTTCCAAACCCGCCACCAATATCGGAAGACCTTCTTTGCTGCCGAAACGCCACAGAGCTCGGGCCGCAAAGTGACGCACAACTTCATGTTCGTCAAAAAGTGCTGAGATGAGATCTGGCAGGGCTTGAATCAACGCCAAACGCTCTATGGCCAGAATGGCCGTCCAACGGAGATCTACCCGTTCATAGGGTTGGTTGAAAGACCCTTCAACGGTTCTATAGCCAAACACGGAGTCGTCTGGCTCCATGATAAAAGTCTGCTGTGTTCTGTCCTTCATGACATAAAGCAAAGCCTCAGCCACTTCCCGTGACACCGGTGGCCTGAGAGACTCCATCCGTTCAATGCGCTCTTCTGAGGCAGCGGTTTCGTCCCAAATCAATGCAGCCTGGGGGTCCGACACCAGCCTACCATTGGATCTCAAGGATGAATCCGCCGACTTGTCACCACATCCAGAGAGGGTGAGAAGTAGCGCCATAAGAAAATAGACAGCACGGGGATTAGAAGGAGACATGGGATCTTCCTACTTCTGTGGATTCTTCGTTGCTCAGGTATGGTTGTAGCTTGTAGTAAAGTGTCAACTCAAGAACGCCGCCACCCCAATCTGGCAATTCGAACCACAGGAAACGAGACTCCCCAGCATGAAGCTGGGTGGATTCAGGGTAGAACACCTTTCGATCTGGGTTGAATGCGGGCAAGATGCGCACCTGGGTCAACTCAACATCAGCCCCTGCCCAGCTGATGGTATTCTTGAGGGCCGTGTTGGGCTTGTCTTTGAAGGGGTTGATGTTCTCAAACTCGTTGCGATAAGGATTGCGGAATCGAGCCAAGCGTACAGCCTCTTGAGGTTTTCCATTCTTGGGCAAGAAGCGGGCATACAGATCAACGGCCCTGTGGCGCTCATCCGAGGGGAAATTATGGCCCGTCCCCGTATTCTTCACTTCGATCAAGACACCACGCTTCAAAGTGGTACCAGACTTGGGCTGCCACTTGCGTTTGGTGAGGGTGGCGATTTTGTCTGCCAGAGAGTCCCCTTCCTTCACCGCAACAGCTCGGACAATGCCAGCCGTCTTCAAGATCCCAGCATCATGGCCCCCTTTGAAGCCATGACCTCGGTGAGTCTTGCGACTCCCCCCCTTGGTTCCTGGACCTGGAGTGATTGGCATGTGGCAATCATTGCAGTCTTTGTAGTCCTCCGAGTCGACTTGGGAGTACTTGGAGCGCAACCAATCTTGCTCGACTTTATGCTGATCGTGACAGGGAGAGCAGAGCATAACTCGGCTCACGGGTTGCCAAGGAACAGGATTGCAAGGGGCCGTCTTGGCCATGGGACTGAGATCATTTGCGGCAGCCATCACGTTCTTGAACTTATGACAAGTGAAACAATTGACTCCATCTTCCCGGCGAGTTTCCCGCTCGAGAGCCCGGTCGCCATAGCCCACCTCAATAAGCGGTCTCGGCGCGTGGCAGGGGATGCAGTCTTTGTTACGAAAGTTGTTGGACAGTTCTTTGCGCCTGGGTTCCGGATTCAGCCAAGCAAATTCGTGATGAGAACCCTTCCATTCGTCGTAGATCTCTTGATGGCAAGGGGCGCAATCTGCAGATGACTTCAAAAGAAGAGGGCCATGGCCATCTGTTTTCGGCAAAATGATCTTGTCACTCTCAGGATTTCCGATCGAAACCTTGCCAGGCTCTTGATTGACCAGGTTGTAGGCAACCACAGCGATGCCAAGTAGCGACAAGACTAAGACAATTCTCAGATTCGAGTTCATGCGATTTCTCCCTCGACAAACCAAGGCTCACCCTTGGATTGAAGATGTACCCGATCCCCGATCGCAGGTCGTTTGGAGCTCCGCACAAGGATCACCTGTCCTTCAAGTTTAACTTCGAGCTGATAATCACCGCCACAAAACGTCGCCGAAAGGACCTCAGCTTCGACGCCCATGTCACCCAAGGTGATCTGAAAGTCCCTGAGGATAAGACAGGGGTGCTTCAGTTTTTCTGCCGCTTCTGTCAAATCGAAATCTCCAAGGTTGGTCTTGAGAATGCGGCGATTTTCATCGCGGGTACCAGAGATCACGTTGCAATTGCCAAGAAACGTCGCGGCAAAAGCGCTGGTGGGGTGAGCGTAGAGTTCTTCAGGTTTAGAGATTTGTTCGATTTTTCCGTCTCGCATAAGAGCAATGCGATCACCCAACTCCATAGCCTCTGTTCGCGTATGAGTCACGTAGATCATCGTCGTCTCACTGCCAGCTTTGATCTCCCGCAAGAGTCGACGAATCTCACCAGACACTTCTGGGTCAAGAGATGCCAAGGGTTCATCCATTAGCAACACCCGCGGTTTGGTCACCAAAGATCGGGCTAAAGCCAATCTTTGGGATTCCCCCCCAGAGAGTTGGTTCGGCTTTTTCTTGGCCAAATGGTCAATTTTCAAGGCAACCAGCTGAGACTCTGCTAAGTCCAAAGCCGTCTTCTTGTCAAACATGTCAGCAAGTACGAAAAGGAGATGCTCCATGACGGTCATGTGAGGCCAAAGTCCCAGATCTTGAAAGACAAAACCAACCCCACGTTCCTGGGGTGAGTCGTTCTGCCCTTGGATGCTTGACGCCACCAAACGCTCGGCGATTCGAATCTCGCCACTTTTCACATCTTCGAGACCAGCAATGGCCCGCAGAAGTGTTGTTTTTCCGCAACCAGACGGACCCAAAAGAGCAAGGAATTCGCCCTTCTCAACTTGGAGCGAAACGTCATCAACCGCTCTCTGCGTTCCAAAAGACACACAGACATGGGTAAGTTGGAGTGCTTGCCTCACAGGACTTCCACCTTTCGGTTAAACAACAGAGAGTACATAAGTGTAGGAAGTAAAGTAATCGCCACGATCATGACGCAGAGAGCTGCCACTTCTTCATCCCGAGCAAAGTGGATCATGTTGAAGATGCGGATTTGAACGGTTGAAGAATCAGGTGGCTGTACCACAAGGCCTGCCCCCAACTCCCCTAAGGACAGAACAAATCCCAGCAAGAAAGCCGCCATGACACCTGGGCCGAGCACTGGTAAAATAATGCCACAAAATCGATTCCAAGGGCTACGTTGCACTAAGAGACCGGCCTCAACTTGCCTCGGGTCAACAAGCTTCAGAGCTGCGGCCACGCAACGGACTGCAAAAGGCAAGAACAGAGTTAGGTAGCAAAGAAAGTAGATCCCCGAGCGCTGGTAAATGAAATGGTCCACCCACCCGCGAAAAAATGAAGGGAGAAATGTCGCATTCGCAAATCCTCCCCAAAACCGATTCATGGCAACCCCAACGACCACAGCGGGAAAAGCGAAAGGCAAGAGCGCCAAAACTTCCACCATGAAACCTCTCTTACGGCCCATACGGGAAGCTAAGAGAGCAACTCCCAATCCGCCGGCAGCCACAACAACAGCGCCGCCCAAAGCAAGAACAAAACTATTGTGAATGTCATCTTCTACGTTTTTCCAAATCGTGCGGTAGGTATCGAGACCTCCGGCTTTCTCAAGCAGGGCGTAAAAAGGGACGAAAGACGTTATCAGAACAAGGCCCCAAGCGAAGAGACCCAAGGCCCAATTTTTGGGCATCAAGGAATTGGGGTGTTTGACCGGCGTTGAGCGGCTTTGAAAGACCTGTCCCCTACTGCTGATTGTCACCCACAACAACGCCAAGACCGTGATCAGAACAAGAGGGGCTGCCACGACTCCAGCGGAAGCCGAATCAACTTGACTCGCAGCAAAGAAGATGTCGATCATAATGGTTGGCGTATCCAAGAGCGCCGGAATGGGATAGCAACCCGCAGCAAAAATGAACACAAAGAAGACACCAGCCCAAACATGGGGTTTCAACATGGGCAAGAGCACACCACCGACACTCTGTCGGTGAGATCGGGGGAAGAGGCAAAGAAACCAACGTCCGCGAAGAATATCTCCCAATGACCGCTTCCATCTTGGTTGTGCGACCTGGCGCTCAGGGATGAACAAAGCGGATTCTTCGGCCCTTGGGTCCAGCCGTGCGAGACCCGCCGAAATAATCAGAGCACAAAGGGGCCAAAACGCAGCGACCAACATCCAAGTTGCCCCGGGGAAAAAAATGGGTGCTCCTTCGACTTCGAAGATCCCGGCCCTCACGTTGACTTCATAACCCCAAGTATCCATGACCCATTTGGTAATCAAACCTTGTTTGCCAATGATTCGCATCCAAGCGATTCCTTGGATATGAGGGGGAATGAGCAAAGGTACAACATAGAGAATTCTCAGAAGAGAACGCCCGGGGAAACGAGCTCGATGCAAGGCCAAGGCGAAAGGAAGTGCCAAAAGCAGGGCAATCACAGTTACCGACACAGCCAAGATCAAAGTGACAGCGATACGATCCAGGATGACATCATTCACTTGCCCCCAACGCGCAACGGCGTCACCCCGAAGCATGGCAGCGAATAGTCCTAACATCGGCACCAAGACTACAGCCAAGACAAAGACTGCGAACCAGGTATTGCCCGACGATCTAAATTTCTTGAGGGGGTTGGTCACGCTATTGAGCCGATCTCTTGCCCAGTGCGATGAGGGCACCTAAAACGAGAATAGACCCAAGAATCCAGGGCCAACTGCGTCCAGTCTTGGAGTCATTTTCAAAGGTTATGTGCAAGTACTGGCCATGCTCGGAGATACTCTGCCCCACAGATTCCCAATCGACCTTCATGGCCTTGATCTGGTCGAGTGTCAAACCACCCTCCGGGACTTTTACCCCTGGATGCAAGGGAATCTGAGCCGACCGTCCTGCTGCCAACTTGGCTTCAACTTCTTTGGAGAGAATGAAGTCCACAAGTTTCTTGGCGTTGTCTAAGTTCTTTGCCCCTTTCACGATCATGACAGAATTCGGGATCAACAAAGTCCCCCGCTCACCTTCTCCTTGATCGGGCAAAATGATCGCCGTGGGACGTCCCTTGAGTTGGGAAACATGAGCGTCATCTGTGTCCGTGTATCCCCAGGCGTAACGCCCTTCCCCCACATCCCGCATGGCCATGGCATTGCCCCGAGTCCAGTAGATGTTATTCCCCCGGACCGCATCAATCCAAGCCTTCATTGGCCCCTTGCCCCAAGTAGAGAAAAGCGCGGCAAAGTGAGTCAATGTCGTTCCCGTCAGAGGTTTGGCCATGACCACATGCCCAGCCCACTTTTTGTCCTTGAGATCATCAAGTCCATGAGGCATACCCAAAGCCTTCATCTTTTCACTTGCCATCAACTCCGTGTTGTAAATGATGACACGGGCTCGAGCGGCAAATCCCGTCCAGAAGCCTTCCCTACTTTTGTATTCGTCGGGGATGGACGCAGCATTGGGAGAGACATAGGGCTGAAGCAACCCTTTGTTCTTCAGACGTATGGTTTGTCCAACTTCGTTGTTCCAATAAACATCACAA
>WFTN01000574.1 GCA_015485455.1 Planctomycetota bacterium
GCCACGGCAAAAAGACCAAGAAAAAGGAGGAAGAAGTCAGCTAACGCTGACTCATGAGATTGCCAATCTCTTCCTGGTGAAACGGAGTCGGGCTCTGCTGAGGAGCAACCCGCCAAGGGATAACCAGGGCTCGGAAGCCTTCGGGCAACGAGGCTCGCTCTGAAAACACTCGGGGCGGGCCTCACTTACTTCGATTCGGATAAGAGCCTCAAACTGGATGGCTGCTTACACCCTACACACAAGAAACACCCTCAATATAGAGGCAAACTATCTGTTCGCAGATTAGTCCGACAACGATGGAACTACCGATACGAAAATATGAGGTCCCCGAGAGATCTTTTGCCCACGATACGAACAACAAACCCGACTCCTTACAAAAGGAGGTTTCCAAGTTCTCACTTCGCGGAACCTCGAAGTCTGAGCTGTCTGCAATTGCAACCAAAATCCCTGTTCCAGCCAACTCAGGCAACTGTAGCTTGGCCCTTGCCCTCCACCTTCTGCGATTAGAATAGGCGTCGATACTTGTCAACTCACCGCTAAGACTTGAGAAAGTCATGGTAAAGGTCCCAAGGTGCAAAAAGAAATCATGAACTCCGCCAATTCGAATCGAGGGAAGGACAGAATGCGGATTCACTTGATCGACCAAGATCACACGTTCAATCGAAAGGGCATACTCCGAATCTTGATAGACCGCTTTAGAAAAATTAGGAGCTTGCCCATCCTTTATTTTATACTTCATGTCATCAGAATAATTGAAAATGAAGAATGGTCTTTGTCGCTTCGTTGTAAATGACCTCAAGAGTCTTTAGATCACCGTTACGAGAGACACGAAGCACATACTTCATTGCACCAGATGCTGTGCCTCCCGAATACTCGAAAGCCAGACCTAACAGAGGTTTATGACCTTCAGATTTCGAAGGTACACCGCCATCGAACTTGCGTCAATTGCCATTTCCTATAACGTCTCGCCCATGAACTTAGCCAATCATCTTCTGAAGCTCCTCGTAGCTCTCTGTGCCGACCGCCAAGCACTCGTTCTTGAGAACATCGCCCTTCGCCAACAAGTCATGGTCATGCAACGCAGCATCAAGAAGGCGAAGCTCGAAGACAGCGACCGTGTCTTCTGGATTCTTCTCTCGAGAATTTGGAAAGACTGGTCACAGCACTTGACGATTGTGAAACCAGAGACCGTCATCCGTTGGCACAAGCAGGGCTTCGCCTTCTACTGGAAGAGAAAATTAAGATCGCCGTCAGGAGGCCGACCGCCAACCAGCGACGAAGTCATCGAACTCATCAGAAAGATCTCAACAGAGAACAGCACTTGGGGTTCACCAAGGATTCGAAACGAACTGCGTAAGCTTGGCTATGACATCGCGAAGTCCACGGTGGAAACCTACATGGTCAAACGTGACGACGATGATCGTGCTCGCCAAACATGGAGGACATTCATCAAGAATCACATGGACGTTAGCGCCGCTTGTGACTTCTTCACCGTGCCAAGTTTAACATTCAAAGTTCTCTACGTCTTCGTGGTCATGTCCCATGATCGTCGAAAGATCCTTCATTTCAACGTCACTAAGAATCCAACCGCTGAATGGACTGCTCAGCAAATGGTCGAGGCTTTCCCATCTGGCGAAGAACCGCGTTTCCTGCATCGTGACCGTGATGCCATATTTGGCGAGGTCTTCAAGAAGAAGCTCAAGGCACTTGGCATCGAGGAAGTTATCAGTGCACCAAAAAGTCCTTGGCAAAATCCGTTTTGCGAGAGAATAATCGGCTCACTCAGAAGAGAATGCACCGACCACATCATCCCGCTTGGTGAGCGCCACCTCATGCGTGTCCTAGGTGAATATGTTGACTCATATTACAACACCAATCGCTGCCACCTATCTTTGGATGGCGACGCCCCCATCCATCGGCCAACTGAATCTGTTGGTGACATCGTGACGACACCAGTTCTTGGCGGCCTCCACCACTGCTACCGCCGGGCGGCCTAAGAAAAGAGAAAACGACAGGTCGATTCAATGTCGAAGTCTGTCCAGGCTTTTCATCTCTCGGAGAAACTCAGTTGACCAACGCCCAACTCATCGGTTA
>WFTN01000575.1 GCA_015485455.1 Planctomycetota bacterium
GTCTTTCTCCCCTGGGCCATAGACACCGGGAGGACGGACGATGGACCATGGGACCGTCTCCAAGCACTGTGGACCTCGGGATCTGCGACGAAATAAGCCTGGCCAATTGCCTCTTCAGAGCAAGCCACCGCCAAAATTCCTGACACCAAGTCTTCGGAATACACCAGGGAATAAGATTTGGGTCGAAAACCGATCAAGGGAGCAAAACGATTGTTGACCATACGAAACATGCTCAAAAAGTCTTTCTCCCCTGGGCCATAGACACCGGGAGGACGGACGATGGACCATGGGACCGTCTCCAAGCCGGCAATGAGTGCTTTCTCCGACGCCAGTTTCGATTCTCCGTACCAAGTGACTGGGTTTGGAGAATCCTCCTCCGTGACGACCAGACACCCGTCTGGGTTCGGTCCCATGGCAGCTTGGCTGCTCACATGAAGAAATCGCTTCAAATTCGGGGCAACACGCTCAACGGACCTGGCAAGATTCCCTGTTCCAGCCTCATTGGCCTGCATCAAAATCGATTTTGACTTGGCCCGCGTGAGCCCAGCCAGGTGGAAAACATAGTCAACCCCGGTCAAAGCTCGATCAAGAGCGTCGGGATCGTCCAGGGGCGCCTCAAAAATCTCCAAATTAAGGTCAGAAATGAGGCTCAATGACGAGCTTTTTCGGACCAAGACACGCAGCTCTTTGGGCGAACATTGCGCCAATTGTCGCAAAAGTCGAGATCCGATGAATCCCGTTCCTCCAGTTACGGCAATTACGCTCTTGCTCCAGATGTCTGTTAAAGCTTGTGGTTGCATCCCTTATGGCATCTCAGTAAATTACACAAAATTAGTCCCCTTAAACTCTTATGTATGAAATTGAAGTGCTTCGGGGAATTTGACATAAAGGCCGCCGTGGGATATTTAGTCCCTTTGAGACGTCGCACTCCCGACGACGTGTAGTCCACGGATCCTCAGTGGAAGGTACTGGTTTGGATCTTTTCGACAAGTGTCGCCGGTTTGATCGTGCACATAGGCTCATTGAAGCCGATCTGTACCCTTATTTCCGGGCAACAACGAGTTCGAGTTGCACCCGTGTCACGATCGATGATCGTGAATTGGTCATGATTGGTTCCAATAACTATTTGGGACTGACTCACGACCCCCGTGTACTCGCTTCCGCAAAGAATGCTCTCGATCAATTCGGATCGTCGTGCACCGGCTCCCGGTTCCTCAACGGAACCCTCTCCCTGCACGAAGAACTGGAAGAATCGTTAGCGAACTTTCTTCAATATCCTGCTGCCGTCACATTTTCGACGGGATTCCAGGTCAATTTGGGCGTCATCTCTGCCATTGCCGGCAAAGGTGATGTGGTTTTCTGCGATAAAGAAAACCATGCGTCCATCTTAGATGCCTGTCGTCTCACCTTCGCGGATGTGAAGCGTTTCCGTCATGCCGACATGGAAGACTTAGAACGCAAGCTCAGCGCCGCCAAACCTGAGGCAGGAAAACTCATCGTCGTTGATGGTGTGTTTTCTATGCTCGGTGGCATCACCAATCTCCCAGAAATCGTGAGACTCGCTCGTAAGTACGGCGCTCGCGTGATGGTTGACGATGCCCACAGTGTCGGTGTCTTGGGTGAAAGAGGCCGGGGAACGACCGAACACTTTGACATGATCGGCCCGGAAGGGGGCGTTGATATTGTCACAGGCACGTTCTCCAAGTCCCTGGCGTCGCTCGGCGGATTCGTCGTGGCCAGCGAAGAAGTGATCCACTTCATCAAGCATGTGGCCCGGTCACTCATGTTCTCTGCCAGCATTTCTCCACCCAACGTGGCATCCGCCATGACCGCTCTCAAAATCCTTGAGAACGAACCAGAGCGCCTGGAAAGGCTGCGCAATAACGTAAAGAAGATGAAGACTGGCTTGGACAAGCTCGGTTTCGACACCATGGGTTCGAAAACCCCCATCATCCCCATCCGTGTGGGTGATGAGCAAGAAACCTTCAAATTCGCCAAAAGAATCTTTGAGGAAGGCCTCTTTGTTAATCCGGTCGTGCCACCAGCGGCCCACGTCGGTTTGGTTCGAACAAGTTACATGGCAACTCACACAGAGGAAGACCTGGACTTCACGTTGGAGGTGTTTGCAAAACTCACCGCCCTCGCGAATGCCGCGGCAGACCAGTGAAAATTGATGAACACCGATGGCGCCTCACAACTGGGGCGTCATTGCTTTGAAATACGTTGTCAAAGCCGTTGCCGACAAGAAAGATCTTAGGCAGTTCATCCAGCTTCCATACCGCCTCCATTTTGGCGAAGAGAACTACGCCCCGCCCCTCCTGATGGACGTCAAAGGGCGACTCAATAAGAAGAAGAACCCCTTTTTCCACCATGGTGAAGCAGCCTACTTCATCGCCTTAGAAGGGGATCGCTGTGTTGGCCGCATCGCCGCTATCCAAAACCGCAGGCACAACGAGATTTACCAAGATAAATTGGGCTTCTTCGGCTGGTTCGAGTCGGAAAACGACCCGACCATCGCTCAGCTCTTGATGGCCGAAGTTGAAAACTGGCTTCGAGAGCGAGACTTGGATGAAGTCCGAGGCCCGGTAAGCTTCAGCATGAATGATGAAGTGGGGCTCCTGGTTGACGGCTTCGATTGGCGCCAAACAGTCCTCACCGCTTGGAATCCCCCTTGGTACGAGCCCCTTGTCACCGCTTGTGGCCTCGAAAAGGTCATGGACCTCTATTCCTTCAGCCTTCCGGTCATGGAATTTGGCGCAGAACGGATGGAGAGAATCATTGAGCGTATCAAGAAGCGAGAAAACCTCAGTGTCCGCACATTCGACATGAAGCAATTTCCTGCGGAAGTGCGTCGCTTCAAAGAGATCTATGACGATGCCTGGATGGAAAACTGGGGCCATGTGGGGCTTTCTGAAGCCGAAATCGACCACATGGCAAAAGAGATGAAACCCATCGTCGAAGCAAAACTGGCCAACTTCGTCGAAATCGACGGCAAACCAGTAGGTTTCAGCTTGGTCCTCCCCGACATCAATTACATCATCAAAGACCTGAAAGGGAAGCTCTTCCCCTTTGGATTGGTCAAATTGATGCTTGGTCTCAAGAAAATCCCCGATATTCGCCTGATTGCCATGGGAATCAAGCGCGACATGCAAAAGCGAGGCTTAGACTCAGTCCTCTACTACGAAAGCTTCCGAGCCGCCCGAGATTTGGGCAAGACTTGGAGCGAACTGGGTTGGGTCCTCGAGACGAATGCAGTCATGATCAACACAATCGAGAAATTGGGTGGGCATCGTCACAAGACTCACCGCTTGTATCAGAAACCCGTTGGGCCCAGAGGTGGAAACAACGGTCCTATTTAATAGTATGAATCATCACGTTTGAACGCTCTCAGGACGACGGAATTCTCAGCTATGTCAGTCAAATCAAAGACAATAAAACGCCTTGTCGATCTCGCCCAGAAGCACGACCTCAAACCATTCGAAAATGCGTGGTGCGAGGCCATTGCCAATGATTCTTCTGACGTCGACGGCCTTCTGGAAGCGGTTTACGCCTTAGAAACCCAAGGACACCTGGGAAAGGCAGCCACTTACATCAATATGCTGCTTCCCTGCTACATCGACGACCCTGCCAAAGATGACGAAGCCCTTAAGTGCTTGCAGCATTTGGCCACGGTTTCTTCCCGGGATCGCAATCTTCGGGAAAACTTCCTGAAGATTCTTCGCCGGAAATACGCTGACAATGAAGGCTTAGAGACCTTGATTGAGCATTCAGGCATCTTGAATGACATGCAAGTGGCCGATTGCGCCGAGAAGCTTGAGAGTTATCTCAAATTTAAGCCCGGTTCCTACGTTGAGCACCCTGCTGGCTGGGGCGTTGGGACCGTAGCCAGTGTTGACACTTTGGAAGGCACAGTCACCATCGACTTCGCCGAGCTCAAAGGTCACGAGCTCGGGTTAGACATGGCCCGGAGCATCACCAATCACTTGGCACCAGACAGTTTCAAGGCGATGAAATATGATCGTATCGAAGAGCTGCAAAAGATGTCCAAGGAAGATCCCGTCGGTTTGGTCAAATGTTTGGTCACCAGCCGTGAACGCAAGACAACCGTCCGCGACCTACGCGAACGCCTCACCGAAGGTGTGATTCCGACTAAGGACTGGTCAAAATGGTGGGCCAAGACTCGCACCAAGGCGAAGCGTGATGCCAACGTCAAAATGACCACGGGCAACAACCCCACTGTCGAAGTCACAGTCGCTGAGCAGAACTTCGAAGATCAAACACTGATCAATCTCTCTGGCCTCAAGACACTGCCGAAGAAGATCAAATATGTTCGTGAGCTCTTCAACGAACTCACGGAACACCCGGAGACTCGCCCCGCATTGATGATCGCAGCAGGCGTCTTGGCCAAGAGCGCCGCAGAAGAAAGAGAGCAATATCCGGGTGCTGCCATCAGTTTGGCACTCATGCTTGAGAAAATCGCTGCCTTAGAAGAGAACTACGAGATTCCTGAAGATCTTCAGCTCGACAACATTCTCTCTGATCCTTTCAGCTTCTTAGACAACTTGGCGACAGTCCCCATCAATGCGGACCGCAAAGAAGTCTTAGCCCGAGTAAAAGAGAATTTCCCTGAAGAGTGGGCTGAAGCATTCGAGCGCGCTTCCTACTTGGGCGAAACTGATATTTGCGAATACTGCATCAAAGAACTCTTGGCGATCAAAGCCTACGACCGCACAACACGTGCTGTTGAAGACTTTATCACCAAGTTCCGCGACCTCCGCGGCAGTTTCATGTGGTACACCAAGCTCCGCTTGAAGAAGAAAATCAACAAAGAGTTGCCTCACCCCACTTTGAAATCGCTCCTCGAAAAAGTCTTCTTGCTGCACTCTCACTGCACCAGCAAATTCCTTCTGTGCGACGACAAAGCCCCCATGAAGGAACCGTATCGCAAAGAATGCAAAGACATCGAGAAGCTCTTGTTGGCCAAGAAATCTCAACTCCTCCGGGACACCCTGGACGCATGTACCATTCAAGAAGCTTCCGCTTTCTACACCATGGTTCGCGGTAGCCGAAGTCTTCCCGAAGATGTCAAAGATAGCTTGGTAGCTACACTCCTTCGCTCGCGCCCTGAAGTCGCCAAACGCCGGGCAGAAGCAGAAGAACGTCGCCAAGATGCCATCGGTGGCATCGACGAGAACATCATCTACGTCACCGCAGAAGGCTATGCCCGCTACGAAGACGAATACAATATCGTGGTCAACGACGAGATCCCTAAGAACGCCGCTGAAATCACCCGCGCGGCATCCTTTGGTGACCTTTCTGAAAATGCTGAGTGGACAGCAGCCCTCGAAAAACAATCAGCATTGACTGCCCGAGCCGAAGAAATGAAAACGGCCCTGGACAAGGCCCGCATCATCGACGTGGACGGCATCAATAACGAGACTGTCTCTGTGGGCTGCGAAGTGGTCATCACCAATGTCGAAACGGATGTGACCGAGTCCTACACTTTACTCGGACCATGGGATTCCGACATGGAACAAAGGATCATTTCCTACATGGCACCGTTGGGTAGAGGCCTCTTAGGCAAATCCCTTGGGGAAGAAATCGAAGTCACCTTGCCATCAGGTACTTCAACCTTCCACATCGACGCCATCAACATCGCCCCTATACTTTCCAAGTAAGGAAAGCCTCGATCGGCGATGCCGATCTGGGAGCTAAGAAAAAAGGCCAGCAAGAC
>WFTN01000576.1 GCA_015485455.1 Planctomycetota bacterium
GCCGAGCTTCAGGAAAAAAGGCGCAGTATCGTTGGCGAGCTTCTGCCACTTCCTTTTGGGGAACTGATCTCGCCCGCCCCACAACAGTGGCCCGCCCTTGCTCCTGTTTATTTCCCCCAGCTTGGTCCATCACCGTGAAACAGACTTTTTCATCCGCTTGCATGTTTTTGGTGTGCTGGGCGATGTCACTCACCAAAACCACCACATGACCGTCGTGAGTCATGACGAATGGGGTAATGGAACCGAAGGGAAACCCCTCCATCTCCACAGACATGGTCGATAAGACACCACAATCAACGGTATGGAGAAGCCGCCTGGCAATGGCCGCTTCTTCCCCCGGAGCCAATTCTTCTCTCACGGTAATTCCTCCCAAGCTCACTTGATGCAGATCCTGCCCATTCTATCGGCAAAATTCTGCCCTCCAAGCAGCAGAAGTCATGGAATACCAATGGCCTCATATTTCTGCACAAAAGAAAAGACACGAGGGTGATGTGTCCATCTGCCCTCGTGTCCTAGTTCGCAGTGCGTTTGTTTACTTAGAAGCGCAAATCGAAGCCAACAATCGTGGAGAATCCAGCTTCCTGGCTACCCGATCCATGGATGCGATAGTTCTTGTCAGCAATGTTTTCAAAGTGCAAGAAAACCGACTTCTTGTCATTGAAGGCGTAGTCGAATCGCAAGTTGAAAAGGACATATCCAGGGGTTCCGTTAGCAGGTATCCGCTGGGTATCGCCCTTGTCTCGGGTGTTGAGTCGATCTGCCCGGTCCACAAACTCGACCTCAGCTCGAGCATGAAAACCTGAATCCCGGAGGTTGTAGTCCAAAGCTACAAGTCCTTGGATAGGTGCTAAACGAGACGGGACTTCCGCTTCGACATTAGGGGCAGACGTTGGGAATGTGTCGATTTGCCCATCGAGCCAAGTGAAATTTCCGCTCAAGGTAAACTCATCGGTGATGTCCCAAGCCAGGCTCAACTCTGTGCCCAAGATGTGACCGTCGCCAACATTGGACTTCGTGATAGCCACATCGCCTCCGATCATTGCTCCCGTTGGACTACGAACAATCGTGTCGAACAAGAAGGTGTAGAACAAGGCCCCATGTGCGCGGAAGTTATTTGTCCGGTAGTTAGCACCCAACTCCAAACCCAAGAAAAACTCAGGGTCTAAGTCCGTCGATGGCACTTCGATTTCATTGGAACGAGCCGAATCGAAACGCGTCAAGTCGCTCAGATTAGGAGCGCGGAATCCCATGTTAGCGCTCAAATAGGCTCGGGTATCATCACTCACATCGGCGATGAACTTGGCACTTCCTACCACAGCATCAAAAGACTCGTCGAGATTGGAGGTGTTGCCTGTGATCGGATCCAAAACCGTGTCTGACTGAGCGGAAACATGAGTATAGCGCACACCCAAGGCCAAGCGGCTCCAATCATTCAACTCAATGGTATCCTCGACGTAGAGCCCAAAAGTCAGATAGGTTGAGCCATCCCCCACTGGGCCTTGAGCTGCTGACGTCTGCACACCCGTTGCTGGAGTGAAACGCGTTGAAAAGCTATCGACCCAATCAACATAGAGATCAAGTCCATAGACCAAACGTCCTATGCTCGTCGCTGAATTAAACTGAGCCGTGACAAAGAAGGTTTCTAGATCAAATCCAGCCCGGTCTTTGCGGCCGCTGGAGCGGATACGATCTTGCACTTCATTCTGGGATTGATACCCGATCTTGAAGATAGCCTCTTCGAAGAATGATCCATCGTAGACCGTAGCGGTCAGCAAAACCAAATCCCGATCTTGGTCAAACTCCCGGCGGCGATCACTTCCCGTATTCGTTCCTTGAAAGGAGACTCCATCCCGGGTGCTGTGAATTCGAGGCACGTTGTTCAGATGGACACTTTGGACCAAGAGCTCCATGGAGAGCTGATCTGAAACCTCGTAGCGAAACTTGGCATCTAAGAAATAAGCATCGTAGGAAAGCCCCTCTTGGCGCCCCAAATCGCCACCGGCGTTGGTTTCCCCGAAGGACTTGAAGGACATGCCAACCCGAGCGCCAAACTTGCCGTTGGCAGATACGCCAAATGTACCACGGGATACATGGGAAGCTTCGGCACTATTAAAGCGGTAGTAAGCCCGACCGGAGAATTCCGTCCCGCCTTCTTCTGTTCCCAAATCGACCTCGGCGGTTCGCGCTGCCACCACACCACCAGCAGCATCACTGCCGTAGAGGACTCCCGATGGCCCATTCAAAACTTCGACGCTCCCCAAACCCAAGGCATCAACTGTCGCCCAATATTGGTTGGGGCCGTCCCGGAAAGCAGAGTGATTAATCCGCACGCCATCGACGGTCAAAACAGTGCGAAATCCAGTGAATCCACGAATAAAGGGAGATCCCAGCCCGGGCCCAGTCTTCTGAACCGCAATGCCAGGCAGCCGACGAAACACGTCGGGAAACGTCGATGGCAGCCTCTGGGTGTCCAAGAGAGAGCCAGTGAGCTTGGTCACGCTCCCAGGATACTCAAAAGCCGATTCTTCGACCCGAGAGCCAATGATGATGACTTCCTCCAGGTCTTGGATGGCTTGATCGATTTCCGATTCTTCCTGAGGCTGGTCGGCCGGTTTCTGGTCTTCTACCAGGGTATCAAGATTGTCGCGGTTCTCTTGAGCAGAAAGCCCCAGAGTTGTGGCAAACAGAACAAATACGATCAAAGTCAGCACGCGCATTGAAGGGAATCCCATGTTGAAATTGGTCAAAACGGAGGGACAAATCGGAGGTTCACAGAAAAACAAAAAAAGAAAGAGCCCAAAACAATCAACACGACCTAGTGAGTCGTCCCATTGCTTGTCTGGTTGCTCGTTTCTTGGCTCGCCGCTTCCGGCCCAACCCCGCCGTGAGGACTCTGCACCGTGGCAAAACCAAAAATACCGAATCCCAATCCCTTCATCTTATTCGTCCACAGGATCTCGCCGTTATCGGCGCATAGGCAATAGAGCTTTCCTCCAGAGCCTGCATAGACCCGTCCATCTTCTAAGAGTACGTTAACAAAGTGATAACCACTGCCGGGCAGGCTTGTCCGCCAAACCTCCGTCCCGGTTTCCTTGTCAATGCATGAGACATGGCCATGCGCCCCAACAAAAAGGGCTCCACTGAGGGCATCTTTCGAATCTGACATCATTCTCTCCAAAGTCGTTGTCACAGCGGCCAGGATAGCAGATCTGGGACGGTCCATCAGAAATACCTCTGCCATCGGGGTTTGACCGAAGATTCCGCAAATTTCTTGAACGTTGAGCCAATTCGGGCGTCCTTGAAGAGTATTTTGTCGGCAACTCCGACTACCTTAGGAAGACATACAATACGGCCCATGAGACCCACCATGATTGAAGTCAAGATTCCCCTTTCCTGTTTCCTCCTGATTTTTCTTCTCTCAGTTTGGTGCTCAGGCCAAAAATCTTCTACAGGATTCGATGAAACCTTCGCTCTGGCAGAGAACCGATCTGAGGCATTGAAAGAACTGATTCCAGGCACAAGAGACTACTACTTCTACCATTGCTTAGAACGACAACATGCCCAGGCCTGGAAGGAAGTTGACACCTTGTTGGCTAACTGGATTGAGCGATACGGCCACAGCAAGCGAGTCCAGATGATCGAGAATCGCCAAGCCCTTTTACGTTACGCTGAGGCCCCAGAAGCGACCATGAAGTTTCTTCAATCCCGGCTATCACTTCATTTTGGTCATCAACCCGAACGCAGTGCGAAAGAAATGAAGCTGCCGTCCCGTGTTGATCCCATAGAGTTCTCCCGCGAACAATGGGTCAAGAGAGCCTTCGATTCATCACAGCAAACCCTGAGGGGCTTCACCCCTGCCGGTGTGGCAAGTTTGACAGGAGCTAGCCTAAATGATCGCCTTCTTGCTCGCTTCCTCAAGCGTGTGACCATTCCCGACGTTCCCAATTTGACAGATCTTGTTATTCGCGAAATGAAACTCAAGACAGGCCATCAATTTGGCACCCTGAGCGCTCACAAAGCACTGACCCTCGCCCAGTTGGAAGCCTGCTCGCAAGAGTACCCCGCACTCCTTCACGATAAGAAATTTGTCGCTCACTATGTCCAA
>WFTN01000577.1 GCA_015485455.1 Planctomycetota bacterium
CCCCTATGGTGCGAAGGTCATTGACGCCACGGATTTGGTCGTCATGCCAGGAATGATCAACCCAGTCAGCCGTATGGGTAGACTTCCAGGTGGGGGTTCTTCTCCCCACATGGACAAGTCTGAAGATCTAACGCTGACAGGAAAAGAATTGGTTGATATCGCGGCAACGGGATATACGACATTGGGACTACTTTCCGGTGGTGCGCCCATGCCTGGGCGAGTCTTGATCGTGAAGACCGCAGGAAAGAAACCGGCGGATCTTATCGTCAATGGTAAAGGACCCGTCCAAGTTTCTTTCAATAGCCCGGGCTCTTCCAAAGCAGCAGTTCTTCGGGCCTTCGAGGCGGCCAAGAAAGAACTTGCCAAGATCAAGAAGGCCCAGGAGGCAGCGGCGAAGAAAGCCAAAGCCGCAAAGACAGCGCCCAAAAAAGGACCTAAGCCTGGACCGAAACCCGGCCCGAAGCCGGCTCCCAAGCCTAAGCCTGCCCCCAAACCGAAGCCAAAGCCGAAGAGCATGGAGGCCTTGGCTGATCCTCCTAAGCCAACCAAGAAGAAGACCCCCGCAGCGAAGATTCCCAAGGTGAAAGATTCGCTTCAGCCCTTGGTTGACTTAATGGAAAAGAAAGAGGGTGCCACGGCCATTGTTGAGTTTGGCAACAGCCGAGAATCAATTTTTCGGGCCAGCCCAAGTGCGGCCAGTACCTACCTCCATTGGAAGGACGTACTCAAGGATTTTGATTTCGCCCATTCCTACCGCATTTACAACACAGTTGTTCCGCGCAATAGCCCTTTCTTTGTGACCTCAGAGACGAACGTGGAAAAGGTGGCGGAGGAAATTGGCAAGCGTAAGAGTTTTGTTGCTCTTTACCCCGTCGTCAATCACCACCCATTCACGCGGAACAAATACAACTTGGCTCTCCTATTGAGAAATACAGGATCAAAGCCTGTCTTTATCCCTCAAGATGATCGCTGGGATTCCTATGCTTCCATGCGGGACGATTTGGTGAACATGGTTCGCACGGGATTTCCTAAGAAGGAAATTCTCAAGACTGTGACGCTTTATCCTGCACAAATGCTGGGCATTGATGACCAGGTGGGCACAATCGAATCTGGCAGAGTGGCCAACCTTATTTTTCTTTCCGGTGATCCGCTTTCCTACACTTCAGAAGTCGAAAAAGTGATGGTCGACGGCAAGTTTGTTGAATTCAAGAAACGGTTGCGATGATAAGCATGAGTATTCAAAAATTGACACCAGCTTTGTGGATCATGATGTTGCTCATGGTCAGTCCGGTTTTCGCGCAACGTTCTCGTCCGTCGAAACCACCGACTTCTGCCCCTGAGAAGGAGGAGAAAAAGGACGACAAGAAAAGCGAAGACAAAGATACGTTTCTGCTCATCAAGAATGTGGATGTGTATCCTGTGAACGGTCCGATCCTGCGTGACGCGCAAATCTTGGTGAAGAACGACAAAATTGAAGAGATCGGTCGGGAACTGGATCAGCCAGACGATTGCAAGGAGTTGGATGGTAAGGGCATGCGTGCCTATCCCGGTTTGGTCTCTTTGAATGGGCAGGGCCTGATTCCACGGATGATTGGCAGCAAGGGGGATAATCTCGATCCGAAGGGACAGATGGCACAAATCACCTTGGCTCATGGCATCACGACTTTGGTGGTGGGGACAACAGCGCTCAAGATGGACGCCAATGCCACCCGCGATGCCATCCTGAGGACGGGTCTCTACATGGGGCTGCAATACTCCTCTCGTTTCGCTAGCAACAAGACGCGCATTCGCAATGACATGACCAAGGCGTTGATCTACATGCGCGCCTTGCGAGCTGGGATGAAGGGTGAGGAAAAGAAGGCGGCTGCCAAGAAGCTCGGTTCAGCGAGTCGCTATCTTCCTCTTCTTGAGGGCAAACAGATTGCGGTTTTTAACGTCGAGAAATATCAAGATATCGTGGACGCTTGCGGTTTGGCAGAGGCATTTGGTTTTCGCGCCGTTGTTCGAGGAGCCACAGAGGGTTGGACAGCTCCTGGTGCCATGGGGCGAGCGAACGTCTCTGCTATCTTGATGCCTCGTCGTCGCAGTGATCCAGACGAGAAACTCAATCGAGAAACTGGCTCGAATATGGCCAATGCGGCTATCCTCCATGATCATGGGGTTGTTATTGCCATTGCTACCCAAGACAGCAGTCTTGGGGCGGACGGGCAGCCCGGTCGTGATGCCTTGGCGGTGGCCTGGGACGCCGGAGCGGCGGTCAGTGGCGGGCTTCCAGAGGACGCAGCTTTGAAGGCCATCACTTTGAATGCCGCCAGAGTTTTTGCTTTGGACGATCGCATCGGGTCTTTGGAGGTGGGTAAAGATGCGGACATTGTCATCTGTGATGGTGAAATGTTGCACTACAAGACTCAAGTTTACTGGACAATCGTTAACGGCAAGATCTCTTACGACCGAGATGCCAGCCCCCTGTTTCGCCATATTCGCCCTCGGGATCCGAAATTGAAGAAAGGCGAGCAATGGTGGCCTCGACCACTGAAGCCGATGCCAGAAGCTTGGGCTCATGATCCCGCCGCAGAAGACAAGAAGCTTGCAGCGGAAGCTGCTGCGAAAGCGGCAAAGGAAGCTGCTGAGAAGAAAGCGAAAGATGCGGCAGATGCTTTGAAGGCCAAGAAGGCCAAGAAAAAAGATGCTCCTAAGAAGAAAACGGCTAATGGGAAAAAGAAGGGCAAGGACTCTCCCAAAGCGGCGAAGAAGAAGGACAAAGGTTCTTCCAAAGGCAAGTAGCCCATGCCTTTCATTCACGGAACTGCAGTCATAGATGCCGGCGCCAAGATTGGTGCCGGTTCTTCTATTTGGCACTATGTTCACGTTTGCGAACGAGCGTTGGTAGGGGAGGACGTTGTCCTGGGGCAAAACGTCTTTGTCGCCAATGATGTGGTCATTGGCGATGGCTGCCGGGTCCAGAATAACGTTTCTCTCTATTCTGGCGTGATCCTGGAAACCGGCGTTTTTGTTGGCCCCTCAGCAGTCTTCACCAATGTGAAACGCCCTCGCGCTCGTTTTCCCCGAAAAGACCAATTCGCCAAGACCTTAATTCGTGAAGGTGCCACTATTGGTGCCAATGCGACGATTGTTTGTGGCCGGGTTGTGGGGCTTTGTGCCTTCATTGGGGCGGGAGCTGTGGTGACCAAGGATGTACCTGATTTCGCCATGGTGCGAGGGACCCCAGCTCAAATTTGCGGCTATGTTTGCCGCTGTGGTGAGCCACTTTCTTTCGATGCCGCCCGTGGAAAATGCAATTCTTGTGATCGTTGTTATTGTCTCGATGCCAACAAGGTGACTGAAGTTGAGACGTAATTATGACTGCGGCTGTTCCTTTCATTGATTTGCAAGTCCAGCACGAGGCAATTAAGGAAGAGATCCTTGAGGCCATCCAATCCGTTCTTGAGAGCCAAAAGTTTATTCTTGGCCCAGGGGTGCAAAGCTTCGAGGAAGACTTGGCCAAGTGGATGGGGCTGGCCGAAGGTGGGGTTGTAGGTGTCTCTTCTGGGACGGATGCGCTTTTGGCTTCACTGATGGCCCTAGGTGTAGGGCCCGGGGACGAAGTTCTCACCACACCTTTCAGTTTCTTTGCTACCGCTGGAGTTATTGCGCGACTTCATGCTAAGCCCGTCTTTGTTGACATTGATCCTCGAAGTTTCAATTTGAACACGGAGAAGCTCGTTGATCTTGAGCCAGGTCGATTCAAGGCCTGTATCCTGGTTCATCTCTACGGTCGTTATGCCGATGTGGTTGGGCTAAAAGCTTGGGCTGAGTCCTCTGGCTTGCCCATCATCGAGGATGCAGCACAAGCCATAGGTGTGCGGGATTCTGGGGGACGTCATTGCGGGACAATCGGAGATTTCGGCTGTTTTTCCTTTTTCCCCACCAAGAATCTCGGAGGGGCAGGGGATGGGGGCTGCGTCGTGACGACCAATGAGCGCTTGCTCGAGGATCTTCGACGAATTCGAGTTCATGGAGCTGTGAAGGCCTATGAAAGCCAGGTCATTGGCGGGAATTTTCGTTTGGATGCCATTCAGGCAGCGATTCTTCAAGTCAAGCTCCGTCACCTGAGCTCTTGGACGGAAGCTCGGAGGAGCAACGCGCGCTATTATAATCGCCGATTCAAAGAGGAAGGGTTGGAGGATGTTCTGCACCTTCCAGTCATTGGAGAAACTTGTGACTATGTGGCACATCAGTACGTTATCCGCTCCTCTGACCGAGACGCCCTGAAGGCTCATTTGCACTCTCAATCTGTGGCTTCGGCAGTTTATTATCCCCAGCCATTTCACTTGATGGCCTCGTTCTCCAATCTGGGATACTCCACAGGGGATTTCCCTGAAACCGAGCGCGCTTGTAGGGAAGTCTTGGCCCTACCGATTTTTCCTGAACTAGGGGAGGAACGGTTGGAGCGGGTAGTTGAATCAGTTGTAGCCTTTCACCAGAAGCCTTGAACGGGGGGATTTTCTGTGAGATCTTCATTTTCGTGGGGGTAGATGCCCGTTTGCACCGTAGAGTTATGTGAGCCCTAGGCGTTTTCTGCCTCTGGCTGTCTCTCGTTCTTGATGTGCGCGGTAAATGAAGGCTCAGCAAAGACTTACAATTGAAGATCCAGCGCCGATTCCAGAGGAATCTGATGAAGTCCTCATGGTCCGGGTGGCGGAAGGGGACGTTGCGGCCTATGAAGTCCTCTATCATCGCTACAAAAACCGCATTTTGACTTTTATCCATCGCTATGTGGGGGACCGGGAATGGGCTGAAGACTTGACCCACGAGACTTTCCTCAAGCTCTACAAGAACCCCCGAGCCTTTGATCCCAGAAATCGATTTGTCACTTGGTTGTTTACAGTGGCACGAAATCTCTCAATCGATTTCTTACGTCGTCGTAAGCCTGTGTCGGCCTTGGTTGTTGGCGATAGTGACGACAATTCCTTCACTCTTGATCTACCAGACTTTGTCACGGAAGGGCCAGCGGATGCAGCCTTGATCCGTGAGTTAGAAGAGAACATCCAAAAGACTTTGATGACCCTCAGTGACAAACTTCGGGAGGTGTTCATTTTGTGCGCGATTCAAGGCCTGTCTTATGAAGAAGTGGCTAACATTGTGGGTTGCCCGGCCAAGACCGTGAGTTCACGGCTCTCCCGAGCTCGGAAGCGTTTCTTGAAAAGTTTTCGGCCGTATTTGTCGGGGAAGAAACAAGAATGAACAAGACACAATGCACTCAAATGGATCGTCTGTTCAGCCCGGCACTTGATGGTCGCTTAGAGGCTGGCGAGCAGATGATATTTGATAATCATCTGCGTGGCTGTGACTCCTGCCAAAGTGAGTTCGATCAATATCAACGATTATTCTCTGCAGTCGCCTCCCTCTCTGGGAGTCGTATGCCAGGGCCCGTTCCATTTCCAGAAACCGTCCGAGCTTTTCGCGTGGGTGATGGTGATGTCCCCTGGTGGGGAAGATTCGGATCGACAGCGGCGGCTGCGGTGCTGTTGGCAATTGTTGGTCTAGGAGCTTTTCAAGCTGGCCGCAATCGTGTTCGAGATGAAGCTGGCTCAGATGTGGCGGGTTTAGATGAGATCGAGATCGTTCAACCGACAGAAGAGACTGCCAGCCAGTTGAAGGGTTTTCATCAAGACGTCGAGAGTCTTCCTGTGCTCTTGGAAGCAGCAGATCGCTATCCTGACCGTGAAGTTCAAAAGCTTGTGGCAGCCTATGTTTCGGGCATTCGGGATGAAGGCAAGCTCTTGCTTGGTGTCGATGCGACAAGTCTTGGCTCGCTTCATCGTCCTACCAAGAAGGTTGCCAATGATCTCGTCTTTTGTCTTTCTGAAATGGACGATCACCTCCGGGGCGTTCGGGATCCGAAGAAGGCAATTCGTTGGGCGAAACGACATTTCTATCAGACGGTTATTGTGGATCGCCGGCACGAGTTGAAGAAGATGGTCCGGGGATTCCGGAGTAATGATCTTCATGGTTTGACGGTCAGGCGCCATGACCCTGTGACTCATCAATTTGAGTTGGCACTGAGGAGTTACACTCGGGGAGATGCTCAGCAAGGGCGAGTGCATCTCAACTTGGTGAAGCCGGAACTTCTCAATATTGGTTCTCAGAAGCTCTTCCATGTCATCGGTGAATTGGAAAGAGTCTTCTCGGCGAAGCGAGGTGATGGCGGTGCTAATCAAGTGACTTTGACCTTGACGACACCACAAGGAGAGGGCGCGTGGAGTACTGAAGTTATTCTTAAAGGGCTGCAACCCAAGCAGATGCAATCAAAAGGGAGAAACTTGTTCTTGCATGGATCCAGAAATGACAATCGCAAGAATTTCTTCTTTAAGACTCCCGAGACTAA
The DNA here is from genome assembly GCA_015485455.1 of Planctomycetota bacterium. Lineage (GTDB taxonomy): Bacteria > Planctomycetota > DRQF01 > S139-23. The sequence continues at coordinate 6,389 of WFTN01000577.1, forward strand.
GTCTAAGAGTATGCAGTTTAGGTGGGTAAAAAAGCGGGCACGAATTCTCTGAATGAAGATATTTCAGGTGAGCCACGGTTGACCTCAATCACCTTGTTTGAAGAACACGAAAAACCGACATCGTCAGATGTCGGTTTTTTTCGTGAACGAATGGTGATGAGGGGCGTCTTATACTGCGGAGCAACGGAGACTTCCTATGAACGCAAGAAACGTCCTGACTATCGCTTTGTTTTTTCTCTTTTCCCTCAGCGCATGGGGGCAGGGTATCGCAAATGTTCGCCCTTTTTCTGGGCCTCAGGCTCATCGTTGGCCGAATCGTGCTTATGCAGTGCAGGTGAAAAGCCACCATGTTCAGGTGAACATTGAGTCCGGTGTTGCTGTTACTAAGCTGACCCAGGTGTTCCACAATCCTAATGGCGCCATGCTTGAGGGGAGTTATCTTTTCCCTATTCCTGACCGGGCTTCGATCACCGCCTTTACTATGGTGATGAATGGCAAGGAAGTTCGAGGGGAGGTGTTAGAGAAGGGTAAAGCTCGACGTATCTATGAGGGTATTGTGCGCAGCATGAAAGATCCGGCCTTGCTGGAGTATGTGGGACGGGACTTATTCAAGGCCCGTGTGTTCCCGATTCCGGCCCATGGTGATGTGCAGGTGTCTCTTACTTATGTTCAAGAGTTGAAAAGTGAGGGTGGTGTCTCTGAGTATCGCTATCCACTCAAGACCCAGGCATTCAGCAGGGAGGCGGTGGGTAGCATCGCTGTTCATGTCAAAGTCGTTGAGCAGACTCCCATCAAGAGCGTTTTCTCTTCCTCGCATAAAATCAGCAAGGCGCGGAAGTCGGAAACAGAGGTGAGCGCATCATTCGAAGGCAAAAATGTTCTGGCCCAAGGCGACTTTCACTTGTTCTACACCACGAGCAAAAGCGATGTGGGGTTGCACGTTCTGAGTGAGAAAGACGGCAGTGAAGTTGGTCACTTTATGATGAAGCTAACGCCTAAGGTTGACTTCAAGGCTGAGGAACTGGCATCGCGGGACATTGTGTTTGTCATGGATACTTCTGGTTCCATGCAAGACGACAACAAAATCGAGCAGGCCAAGAGCGCGCTGATCTACGGTCTAAGGACTCTGCGGCCAGGGGATCGTTTCAATATCGTTTCCTTTTCAACTGAAGCGCGCCCTTGGCGCAGCAATATGGTGGGTGTGGACAAATTGGCAGTGGCCGAAGCTGTGGCTTGGGTGAAGAAGATTCGTGCCAGTGGAGGGACAAATATTGATGAGGCATTGACCACAGCTTTGGCGTCGTTCACCAAGAGCGAGCGTCTGCCCATGGTTGTGTTCTTGACGGATGGCGTTCCCACGGTTGGAGAA
>WFTN01000578.1 GCA_015485455.1 Planctomycetota bacterium
GGGTCAGCCCTTAGTTGATCCTTTGAAGTACCAAAAGCAAGTAGCTCCCACGAAAATCGGGGCTCCTGGTGAAGTGGCCACTGTGAAGGTGCGCTACAAGTTGCCTAACCAAAACGACAGCCGGGTGCGCATCCTCACAGTTGTGGACCAAGGAAAGTCTTATGGCGACGCTTCTACGGATTTCAAGTTATCTTCTTCTGTGGCTCTCTTCGCCATGATCTTGTCGAGGTCACAATATGTTGGGCAGGCAAGCTTGGAGACGGCCTTTGAGTTGTCCTTGGGATCTTTCGGTGCAGAAAATGATCCAAGGGGCTTACGCAAGGAACTGAGTGGCTTGATTCAAGCCGCGAAAATCATTGCCAAGCAGACGCAACGTAAGTAAAAGGCGCGTTCTCCGGTGAAGAAACACCCAAGGCCTCTTGGGTGTTTCTTCTTGCCCTTCTTTCTTAGCGATCTTTCCAGACACGTCCCAAGCGATTGATGTGCCATGTGCTCTTACCGTCTGTACTCCTCATGGACATGTCGTATCCGTCTTTTGTAGCACTGATTGTCGGACGATTCTTCCTTCTTGTTTCTATCAACTCTTGGAACGGTTTTACGTCCATATCCCAGCAATAGGTTTTCTTCTCGCGATGGTATTTCCTCTGGGCTCGATGATAGTCTCGGAGGATTCTCTTCGTTTCTTCTTCTGGCCTCATGACGAAGTCATCTTCTTCACCAACCAGTTTCTCAGAGAATTGAACGAAGGCCCAATCTTCTGGGCGGTGCATATTGATGACCCCTTGAGGGGTCCACGACCAATTCAATTCTGGCAGGCTCTTGCGTCGGCGATCCCTTTTCTTGACGTAGGTGCCGTTTTCTACGGTCCATCGCCATTGAACTCGAGAAGCGTTGATGCGCCATTGTTCTCGATGATGAGGAGCCCCCTTGTGAAGCGCTCCTCCTTCCATAGATTTCCAGGGAATGGCGATCTCAATTGTCCAACCTCCATCGACATCATGGGGATTGTTGAGGGTTCCATTGAGGTGGTAGTGGTAGAGAAGGCCTTCGATCTCCCACTTGTTGTTGGCTTTTCCGCCGTCTCTGTAGGGACGGTTGAGAGCTAGATCCCAAGTGGTGCCAAGGGCATTTACCTCCAACTCAAAATAGTTGTGGGTGTCGCCATCAGGATCAATGAAGACTTCGAAATCGTTATCTCTATAGATGACGGAGTCATGCTTGCTGAGGCTGGCCTGCAAATCTGTTTCCTCCATTTCGACGCCGAAGTAAAGGTAGGTGTCATCCCAGAGCATCTTCATGCGGGTGCGAAAGTAAGGCGGTGTCTCTTCAGCACCCAAAATGTCCAGGAAATCGCTGGTCCAAGGGGCTCGGAGCCAGGAAGGATCATTGAGCTTGCCGTCATGAACCAAAGGCCTACGAACTCGTTGGCAAACATAGCGCCGGGGCAGGTCCTGATTGGGAGCGACTTTGTCTCGGACCTTGCAGCTCAGAATAGATAGAATTGCCAAGATTGGAATGAGCAAGGCCCACGCTAAAGTCTTCATTGGTTGAAATCTTGGCTTAAGATTTGAATTTGGGCCATATGTTTCTTCGAAAGAGCACCTAAGTCGAATAGGGAAACACCATGGGCTCCGTTTGCCCGACACTCACGAATGGCTTTGCCCAGTTGATTTGGGTTAAGATCAGGTAAGTAGAGGCCACTCATAAGCTTGGCTCGGCCCATGAGGTCTCGAACACCTTGGCGCGTACAAAAGCCAATCCATGCCTCATTCTTTTCATAGAAGTTGTGGTAGATCATGGGTAGGAAAATGTCCAACCGCCATTTGTCCCAATCCTGGCGCACCATCTGACGGGACATTTCCGGAAAAGGAAAAACTGCCGCGCTGATCTTCTTGCCCGCATCATGAACCACATCACTCAGATGGTTGACGAAATCCGTCAGAGCATTCAGCCGCATCTGTCGCCATTCGTTACTGAGTTCCGGGTTCTTCATGAACAAGGGGTCATCGCCAAATTTGGCTTTGAAGGCGGCTCGGGCAATGGGGTGGTAGCCAAAATCATATTCGGGCATTTCCTGGTCTTGGACTAAACCATATTTGGGCTGGAGTCCGGTGGCCAGAATAACGTCGCAGAAACGTACATAGTCCAGGTGGACGGAGGCCAGCCCTTCGACGGCAGCGATGGCCTTGACTTTTTCTTCGATGTGTTGGCGGGCACCCGGGCTAAACGGGCTCAACCACTGGTAGTAGTTGACGTAGGCCCGATATTCCAAACTGTTCTTGCCTTGGCGGTTGACGGCGTACCAAGAGGGGTTCTTCATGGCGACTTTGTCGTTAGGTCGATTTAAGGTCCAAACCCAACCATGGATGCGTATGTTCTTGGCGGCAGCCAACCGAACCATGCGCCCAAGTTCATCAGCTCCAGCGCCAAGGAAAAGATCCGTGATACCGACGTCGCGAAGCTCTTCCAGCCTTAGGCCCCAGTCTTCATCGCTCCTCTTGGCATTGCCGTGGGCCCACAGAGCGAATTGAAACGAGGGTTTCTCTTGTTGTTGCTGGTGTCCTCTGGGGGTTGAGCAAGCTCCTAAGACCATCAACAGCATGGTCAAAGCGACTGTGGGCCAGATCGAAAGGCCAGGTGGTGACCATGTTTGGGTTATAGGAGCGGTTGAATTCAACATGGAAGGAGATTACTTTTGGCACCTTTGTTCGTCAACGACAGGGGGAATTCCCCAGCTTTGCTTGCGGCGCGAGCGGAAATCTCTTATCAGAGTCGCCTTCCGAAAGATCAGTAGATTGTCGGTTCGAACCTCAATTGGGGTTCGCGGCGATGATTTGCCCAATTGCATGCATCATTGAGGACAGATTGTGAAGCAAGGCGCCGCGCCTGATGCTCAGCCGACTATTTCCGCTGGGCTCCTAAAAACTGAAGTATTGGCTGGCTTGACTGTGGCTTTGGCTCTCATCCCCGAAGCCGTGGCCTTCGCCATTGTTGCTGGGGTGGAACCCCTGGTTGGGCTCTATGCTGCCTTCATTGTTGGTTTGATTACGGCGGTCTTGGGTGGTCGTCCTGGCATGATCTCTGGGGCCACAGGGGCTTTGGCTATCGTTATGGTGAGCTTGGTTTCTGCTCATGGCGTGGAGTATCTCTTTGCCACGGTTGTGCTCATGGGAGTTATTCAAATGATCGCCGGGGCTTTGCGCTGGGGCAAGTTCATTCGCATGGTTCCCCATCCGGTCATGCTGGGTTTCGTGAATGGTTTGGCTGTGGTCATTTTCCTAGCGCAAATGGGACAATTCAAAGTTGATGATGGTTCCGGGAATATGGTGTGGATGACCGGCTCTCCTATGGCTTTGACCATGGGATTGGTCGCCATGACCATGATGATCATCTACTTGATGCCCAAGCTCACCAAAGCGATCCCAGCACCTCTCATGGGGATTGGCACTGTGTCTGCCCTGGTTATTGGGTTTGACATGAATGTGCCTTCCGTGGGCGACTTAGCCAGCATTGCTGGGGGCCTTCCTTCATTTCACCTTCCCTCCGTTCCTTTTAACCTTGAGAGCATCAAGATCATCTTACCCTACTCGGTGGTCTTAGCGGCCATCGGCTTGATTGAGTCTTTGCTGACATTGAACTTGGTCTCTGAAATGACAGAAACCAAAGGCGGAGCCAGTAAGGAATGCGCCGCTCAAGGTGTGGCCAACGTGGTGACCGGATTCTTTGGCGGCATGGGTGGTTGCGCTATGATCGGTCAGAGCATGATTAACGTCGAGTCTGGAGCCCGCACGAGAATCTCAGCCATCGCTGCAGCTTTGTTCTTGCTCGGATTTATTCTCTTTGGGGCCCCGCTTATTGAGCGCATCCCCTTGGCGGCCCTTGTGGGGGTTATGTTCATGGTCGTCATCGGCACCTTTGCTTGGCGCTCTTTGCAGATCATGCACCGCATTCCCAAGCAAGACGCATTTGTCATGATCTTGGTGACCTGCGTCACCGTCTACAGTGATTTGGCCATGGCTGTCGTGGTTGGCGTTATTGTTTCAGCTTTGGGTTATGCTTGGTCGGCTGCAAAGCATCTTCATGCCGAACAAACCACAGGCCCAAATGGAGAACGTATTTACACCATTGCGGGTGTCTTATTCTTTGGCTCTACCACCAGCTTCCAAGAACTCTTCGATCCGAAGAATGATCCCAAAGAAGTGATCATCGATTTCAAGGATTCTCGAGTCATGGATTATTCAGGTTTGCAAGTCATCGATGCCTTAGCAGTGCGTTACGAGAAAGCTGGCAAGAATCTTCATCTGCGCCACTTAAGCCCCGACTGCAAAAAACTCTTGCACCGTGCTGGAAAGCTCGTCGAAGTTTCTGTCTTGGAAGACCCCAAGTACGAAATCGCCGTCGACTACGCCGAAGAGTTCAATAAGAAGGGCTAGGTATATGGGCGAGCGTCTGGCGGCGCGTGGCTTTTTACCCATCCTCGTCCATGGCTTATTTGTAAGGTTGCGGGTGAGTGGGCATTTCGAGAGCAATCGAGACTCGTTGCTTGAGATCTGACCTCACAAGAATGAAGGTGAGCGTTGATCTTTCGAATAAATAGTAGGCAAGACGATTCTTCGACTTGCCCACATCGGCGACATGAATCAAAGAATCCGTAGTTCTTTGCAGTTGCTCAGACCGTAGTTCAGGGAATTGAGACCTGGCGATAAGATGACGGTTTGGATAAAGACAGAGAGATTCATGCCAGCTGCGGCGAGCGGGATCACAAAACCAATGTTGGCGCCCCCGTATGGGAGTGTTGGTGCGATGCCAGCGGGGGATGAGGCAAAGAAGCCGAATCCGTCAATCAAAGGAAATAGGCCGACGCTTCCATCGTTTACCAGCCAAAAACCTTGAGGAGCCATGTCACCTGGAATGACTTGCGATGCCAGAGGAGTGCCGGTTGCCTGGACTTGATACATCGAAGTGAATGGCTGTCCGTAAAGTGTACCGCCGGGGGACGAAAACTTAAGGGCTACATTGCTGCCAGCGGTGAGAGAGAAAACCCTTGTTGGGTTGAGGGAAAGAGCGCCATTGATTGTCACATCCGTCCAGAAGTCGACGGCATTTCCTGGATAGGCTGCGGGCTGCAAAGTTGCCGTCAGATTGATGAGAACAGAGATATCCGGGTTTCCATCCGAGCCAAAGACCAAGTCGGAGGATCCGTCGCCATCCAAGTCCTCGATTACCATGCTCCGGCATGTGCTGAAGCCTACTGGGATGTATTGGCCAGCCGAAATCGCTCCTGGGGCTGGGCAACTGCCGACGCTAAAGCAACCGGAACCATCATTTACGAACAGGGTAGCCCCCTGGGTGCTGATCGCGTTATTGGCGAGTACAACGTCCATGTCCCCATCGTTGTCAAGATCTGAAACATCGAGTTCTCGCGCAATCCAAATCCCGCTTGGTTCGTAGTATGTTTGCGAGATAAACAATCCGTTGCCGAAGTTCCGAAGGATCGTGATGGCCTGATTATTTGACCCGGTAACAATGTCAAGTAACCCATTGCCATCGAAATCACCTGTTGCGATTTGTTTGACCCGAAATGCGACGAAGGACAGGGAAAACAGTGCTGGCGATAGTTGACTTCCAAAGCCGCCTAAACCATCATTCTTGATCGCGATCACTTCGTCGTCCATGTTCCAATTCGTATTAGCGCGGACGATCAGAATGTCTGAGTCGCCGTCGCCATCGTAGTCCATGAAAGCCATTTCCTCTGGACCGCTGTAGAGATCTAAATCATAGACTTGGGAAGATGAAGCCGGGAAAGGGATACTGCCACCCTGATTCAAGAAGACTGTGAAGCCGGTCGCGTACTCTTCCAAGACGATGAGGTCTGGCAGTTGGTCGCCATTTACGTCTTCAAGGCCGACATCCTTAATTTCGCTGTTTCGAAGAGTGCCATTTCCGTCAAAGATGAGAGGGTTCGAGTTTTGAAGGTTTACCTCAGCGAAAATCCCGTTCCCATCACCATAGTAGACATGGAC
>WFTN01000579.1 GCA_015485455.1 Planctomycetota bacterium
ACAGTAGTGTGTACATAGTTGTGTACGGAAGCCGATAGGAGGATTTATGACCAGAACCAACGACATCACCAGCGCTACCGAGTACCGGAACAACCAGAGGGCGTTTCACTCTCGCATCCATGATACCGATCGCCCGGTCTTCATCACCAACCATGGCAAGACCGAGGCGGTGTTGATGAGCCCCAGGGCGTATGACGAGATCCAAGACCTCCTCGAACTCCGTGACAGCCTCGCATCGATCACACGCAGCGAGCAGGAGTTTGCAGACGGTAAGGGCATCGATGCCCACGAGGGCATCAGGCAGGTCGCTGAGAAGCTTGGCTTGAAGCTCGACCGATGATCTATAGAGTTGAAGTCTCGCCCGAAGTGCTCTCTCAGATCGAAGCCCAGGCGACATACTACCGAAGCGAGGAAGTCTCAGAGTCCACCATCACTGATTGGATGCTGGGTTTGTATGATCGGTTCATGAACCTCAAAGAACACCCGAAGCGATTCCCGGTTGATGAAGTCCGCACTTTGAACAAGGGCTATGAGATCCGCCGGTTGAACTACGGTGAGATTGGCGTATTCTACAGGGTGTATGACGAGCAGCCGCTCGTTGAGATCCTCGACATCCGGCATGGTCGCCGTCTCCCCAAATTGGATTGAAATGCAAGCTGTTCGTTCAATGGCTCAGTCGCCGAATATGCACGGCCTATGCTTATTACGTTGAGCGCGGCGATTCTTCAGCTATTCTGATTCGGAATCGCATGGTCCAAATCCCTGGGCACACTGAAAACCGTTCGATCAACTGTTAGGCTAAGTCAAGTCTAAGCGTGAGGGGAATGTAGGCATGATTGAATCGATCACCATATCCAATATTGCAACCTTCGGAGCTGCGCCAGAGCAAATTGACGCGCTTTCTCAATTTAACTTCTTCTATGGATCAAACGGTTCAGGGAAAACAACTCTCAGCCGGGTGATCGCGGAGGAAACAAAGTTCCCAACATGCAGTGTAACATGGAAGGCTGGGACCAAACTACAGCCGCTTGTTTACAACCACGATTTCGTCGATCTGAACTTCAACCAGTCGGCTGAATTGAAAGGTGTCTTCACGCTTGGTGAAAAGCAAGTCGACACACTCACGAAAATCGCCACGGCCAAAACTGAACTCGACACACTCACAAACAAGATCGAAACGCTAACCCAGGGGCTACAGGGTGCGGATGGCAACGGCGGGAAAAAAGGAGAGTTGGCAACACTTGAAGACGGATTGAAAAACAAGTGTTGGGCGCAAAAGCAGAAGTATGACGCCAAACTGCAAGGAGGCTTCGAGGGATATCGGAACAGTGCTGAGAAGTTCAAAGGCAAAGTTCTTCAGGAGCTAGCAGCGAACAAGGCGTCCCTCCTCACCTTGGCAGAGTTGGAAAAGAAGGCTGAAAGCGTCTTCGGGCTTACGCCTACGGATGAAGCGTCTGTTCCCTCCGTCAATGCGGCCCAACTCCTTGCACACGAGGCAAACTCCATTCTGAAGAAGCGGGTGATTGGCAAGGAAGACGTCGACATCGCTGCGATGATCAAAAAACTTGGGAACAGCGACTGGGTTCGGGAAGGAAGGGTGTTCTACGAAGTGAACGAGGGCACTTGTCCGTTTTGCCAGCGGAGCACAAGCGAGGCGTTCGTCCAAAGTCTGAACGAATACTTCGACGAGACGTTTGTAGCGGACAGTAAGGCGATCGACGACCTCGCCACGGACTACGCCACCGAGGCGGCCCGGATTCAGCAGCAGCTTGCTTCAATCATTGCGTCACCATCCAAGTTCCTCGATATAGAGAAGCTCAAAGCAGAGAAGGAACTGCTCGACGCGAGAATCACACTGAATAACCAACGCCTCGCCGGAAAGAAGAAGGAAGCGAGCCAAGTGGTTGAGCTGGAATCTCTGAGCAACGTCTTCGAGGCGATCAAGACTCTAATCGACACGGCCAACACCCAAGTGACTGCACACAACAAGATGGTTGGAAACCTCGCGTCTGAGCGGAGGAACTTGACCGCGCAGGTATGGAAATTCGTTCTCGAAGAGTTAAAGGCTGACATTGCCGCGTTCAAGACTGCGAAAGAAGGCTTGCAGAAAGCCATCTCGGCGATGACAACTCAAATTACGAATGCGACAACCGAAAAGACCAATAAGGAAGCCGAGATTCGCGAGCTGGAAAAGAGTACGACAAGTATCCAACCAACCATTGACGGCATCAACAATCTCCTTTCGTCGTTTGGCTTCCAAGGTTTTAAGCTCGCGAAAGCGGCAAGTGGTACTTCCTACAAGCTAGTTCGTTCAGATGGTTCTGACGCCAAGGCGACATTGAGCGAAGGTGAGAAGACCTTCGTCACTTTCCTCTATTTCTACCACCTTCTCAAAGGCAGCAACTCAGATAGTGGGATGACAACCGACCGCATAGTAGTTTTCGATGACCCAGTTTCTAGTCTCGACAGTGATATCCTCTTTATTGTCGGCAGTCTCATCAAAGGACTGTTCGATGAGGTGCGCACTGGGACGGGGCACATTAAACAGGTCTTCATTCTTACACATAACGTCTACTTCCACAAGGAGATTACCTACAACCCCAAGCGGAAGGATGTCGCGATGAACGAGGAAAGTTTTTGGATCGTTCGCAAGCCTGGGTTGTCTTCGAAAATCGACAAGCACCCGGCCAATCCGATCAAAACATCTTATGAGTTGCTCTGGGCCGAGATTCGCAAACCTGAGCGATCGAATCTCGCTATACAAAACACTCTGCGGCGCATCCTCGAAAACTACTTCAAGATTCTTGGGGGCATTGACTTTGAGGATCTATGCGCGATGTTCGATGGGAAAGAAAAGATCATATGCAAATCGCTCTGCTGCTGGGTGCATGATGGATCGCACTACGCGCACGACGATCTCTACATTTCGATTGATGACTCGATGGTGGATTCCTACCTCAGAGTATTCAGGGGGATTTTTGACAAGTCGGGCCACATTTCGCATTTCAAGATGATGATGGGCGATGCCTATGTGGAGAATACATCTTTGACGGCGTCGGCCTGAGAATCGCTATGGAGATCGCCTAACAACCGTTTGCAGTGACCTGCCATCATATTCTGTACCACTCCCTATGTTAGGGCAACTGCGTATGCGATTGGTCAATGGGCATATCCCAATAATATGCCCATATCTATTTGTTGTGCCAAGGGTTTATTAGCGAAATTCCTGTGTGAGCAAAATGCTTGATGTTGCGTGTGGCGAGCGTGCCTTTTCTCGCTGCAACAACACCTGCGATTTCAACATCACGGATTTCAGTACTGTGCCCTGCTGCCTTGAGCTTTGCGCATATTGTTGCAGATTCGTTGGCTGCGGCAAGGTCAAAGTCGAGCACTCGATTTCCCAAGTCCTTGGTAAGCACCCGGTCAAACGAGGCCATGAATGATCGTTTCTTTTTTCCATCTGGCAACACATTG
>WFTN01000580.1 GCA_015485455.1 Planctomycetota bacterium
CCCGTACGTCGTCCCAAGAGCCATCGTTGGACGCTAAGATCTTTTCCTTCAGGATAGATGCATCATTGGGATTCGCTATCTTCAGGCGCACTTCGCTGCAGTCGCCTGCCCAGTGCAAGAGCTCGTCCTTTAAGTAACGCACGTCACAAAAAGCGATTCCACGATCGTATTCATAGCGCCCGGATTCGAAACAGCCTGTTACCCGAAATCGTTTACTAATGGTCTCAATGCTACCACTATCGAAACTCCCCTCGGGGACTTTAGCCGTCAAGACGTGAACGGTGCTCCCGATCTCGACTCCCATCCACTTGGCCAACTTTGACCCCAGAATAATCCCAGGCTGTGAGGAGACCATACCTTCTGGGGACACATAGACGAACGGTTCTGCCCGGGTTTCCGGGTCCGATGGCAGCCGCAGATTCCAACGAAAATGGTCATCCGGATCAATGATTGAAACACCGGGAGGACGTGAGTCTTGAACCGCATCTAGAAGCTCATCGAAACGAAGCACTTGGCGCTCCATCACTGGATCGATGCCAATCAAGGAGATGTATAAATTGGTTTGCTCCGCGCCGGGAGAAGTTGGCCATGGATGATCCGTGGCGATGAGCATAGCTGGCTGAACTATGCGCTTGGACATCCCCTGGATCTCACCCGAGCCTGCGGGGCCAAAAGGCTCCAGTTTCTTGGCAATCGTGTCAAAATACCCTTTGGTATTCGCAGGCTTACCCCGTTTGAGCTCGACTTTCAGTGAGCCATCGACCTTGAAAATGCTGTCCTTGATGCGACGCTGGAACCCGTCCATGACACTGTTGACCACGATCATCGCCATAACACCCACGGCAATGGCTAAGACTGATATGTAGGCAACCTTGCGACGGCGCAAGTAGCGGAGAGCTAAGCTAAATCGATACATGTTTTCTCTTCGATGCTGGTCCGGGAGCCTTCTATGCTACCGAGGACTGCTTGGGGCCACCAACTTTTGCGGATCTATGGTCTTACGTCTAAATTTCGCCTTCGATCGTAATAGGGGAATTGATCGAACCACATGCGGAGGTCTTCGTCTTCGTTCGTCCATGGATCCAATCGCCGCGACGGAGGTCCACCGGGCTGAGCCCCCCCACCGGATGCACCGAAAGATCGAGATATGTTTTCTAAGTCCAAGAACTCATTGTGGATGGCTGCCAGCAAGTTCCATTCAGGCGAGCCCATAAGATCATCAATTTCCACTTGAATTCGGGGTCCCAGACGTATTCGGTGAGATTCCGGGTTCCGTTGCAAAATTTCCAACAATTCGGCGCTGCGAGCCAAGACCTTCTTCTTGAAGCGCCGCTCATCCTTGATCCTCTGAAAAACCAGCTCGGCTCTCTCGCCGTCGTGATAAGCCAGGAGCTCTAATAATGTCAGGCGCACCCGGTCATGAGTCCCTTTCAGAAAGATTAACTTCTCCAGAACTAACCCGGGAGCTCCTTGGTCCTTCACAGCGGTTGCGCACCAGTAGGAGCGGGCCACATCGGGGTCCCGGTCAGCGTTTAATTTTCTCTGGGCTTCTGCCGTCATGGATTCCGGCCTGCGCACAAGAGCGAAGGCCAAAGCACGCCGCACGGCCAAATGGCGTTCAAGTTTCGCCCGCCCTCTTTGGGCCAGTAGTTTGGCCGAAAGAGCATCCTTTTGCATGCCCAAGGCCGTGATCGCCAGGGCCCTTCGCCCTCCATTTCCCGACCGCGCCACGCCGGTTTTCTTGATCGCTTGCCCAACACCTGGATCGCTCAACACACCGAGGCCAATGAGAGCATAACGTGCCACCAGATCGTCGCTGTCCTTGAGGAGTTTCTTAAAATCTGGAATGAGACTTTTTTCATGGAGCGCCGCCCCAGCGATCGTTGCGGAACGACGAATTGACTCCTTGTTTGAACGCAAAGCCTTTCGGATCAGGGCGATTGCATTTTCCCCGCCAATTTGTCCGCAAGCCAAAAGAACTGCGCGACGAAACGCTTGCGACTTATCTTTGGCGTATTGGGCAGACAAAGGGCCGATGGCAGCTTCCGATCGTAGTTGCCCCAAACTGTGAACCAAAGATCTGCGAAAGTCATTACGCCGATTCGATTTGAGGAGGTCGATCAGGGGTTCCACATCACCCCGATTGCCCAGCAGACCCAAGGCCAATGCTAAATGCCGTCGGGCGACCCCAGTTTTTTCTGTATCGAAAAGAGCGGCCCGGATCTTCCTGGCAACCTCCAGGTCCCCGCTCCTCCCCAGAACCAAGGCGCTTTTTCGGACATCAGCCGCACTTCCAGACGACAGGTTTCCTTCGAGAAATCCCAATGCCAAACTACCGAATTCAACCAAACTGGTGGCGGCGGTTAGGCGATCTGCGCGAGCGCCGATCTGAGCCTTCCGCCAGAGAGTCTCGATTCTCTGAGTTTGTTCAGCCGACGGCTTCGGGCGAGCTTTGCCAAAAAACTCTTGAACTTCATCTGGCCGAAAATCCTGAGACGACAGATGCGGCATGGTAGCGATGGCTACCACAATCACGCCGACGATCACCTTGGTCTTAGGCCCCATGAGGTTGGAAAGCCGAAATCGCATCATAGTTTATGGCACTCCGAAGAAGGCTACCCGCGCCATCTCCCTTCTTCATCTCAAATAGACCAACCAATAAATTCCTTCACCCCCCGCCAGCATAGGGACTTTGACGCGCAAATAGAAGAACCAAAGTCGCCCCCCCAAGGGCCTATGATGGCCTGACTGTCAAGTTCCGACTCTTCCAGGAAGTATTTACGTGTCCAACGACGACAAATCGGTTCTCTATCTGGTGGACGGCTCAGCATTGGCTTACCGCTCGTTCTTTGCTTTCATTCGAGCCAATATGTCCAATGGCCAAGGCCTCAACACCGGAGCCATTTACGGCTACACCAAGACTTTGCTCAGAATTCTCGCCAAAGAGAATCCTACCCATATGGCCGTGGTTTTTGACACGCCGGAACCCACGTTTCGCCACAAGCTTTACGAACCCTACAAAGC
>WFTN01000581.1 GCA_015485455.1 Planctomycetota bacterium
AAGGCCACATCGAGGTCCCCATCGTCGTCTAAATCGCGCAAGCGACTGATGTTGTTCTGTGGTTCAGAACTGAAACCAGACGTTGCAAGAATTTCTGCTGTGAACCCAAGGTTGCCATCATTATGTAAGATCGCGACCATGAAGGGAGTTGAGCTCGAATAAGCCAGTAAATCCACAACACCGTCGCCATCAACATCACCAGCATCGACAGGCCGCCATCCAGGGTAGAGATCAAGGGGTGAAGCATATTGGCCAGGGGCAGTCCCGAGCCATGGCCCACCCACAGTCAAGACATCCTTGACCCCATCGCCATTGATATCCACAAAGGGTGTCCTGCTTCCGTCTTGAATGTTCATTCTCTCCCCTGGGGGAGCTGCGGCCCCCACGTCAAGAAAGCCATTTTCAATGGTCCCTTGCAGAAGGCGCATCTCATGAAAGATCGGAATCATGAATGGACCAGGAGACTCCAAGTAGGCCACTAGATAGTCGGAAATACCATCTTGATTGAAGTCGCGCACCATGACGTCGCCGTCGTAGAAGAACATGCCGGGAGGTTGGGGAAATCCCTTGTTCTCCAAGACAAATTCTCCGCGGCCATTATTGATTTGAACGTTTCCTCCTGATCCAACCAAGTCAAGGTCTCCGTCTAGATCGAAATCGATGAGTTCGTTGGCAAACGATAGAACCGGGAGGTGATGGTCGACCGCCGATCCTTCTCCGAACCAAATATCGTTGGCACCCACGAAGTCAATAAAACCGTCGCTGTTGAGATCAGCGAAACCTGCCCCTCCATTCGCCAGGCCACTGATTGGCCGACTAAAGGCAAGGGAGAATGTCGCCGCACCGTCATTCGTGAGAAGGCTATAGTCCCCGCCAAAATCAGGACTTCCCCGAACGAATGCATCCACGTCCCCATCACTATCCCAATCAGCATGAAAAATAGGACCTAAAGCAACGCCTGGCTGAAGAGTGGCTGGACTAACGGTCCAAGGCTGCGCCCCACCATTGAGAGCGACGTTCGTTCGAATTCCTCCTACCGCGCTTTCATGACAGAAAACGTCAATCAATCCATCCTCATTGAAATCGCCCAAACTAAGCCGCGGATCGTTGCTCAAAGGCAATATCAAGTCGACGCCATCTGTCACGTCTCCGGCAACCGTAGGGAAGAGCATAAGAGCGGAAGGAGCCACTCCCGACCCAGCAATGTCGATTGTGCCATCACCATCCACGTCGAGAACCTCTAAAGCGAAGGGGCCATTACTCAGCAAAGGAAAGACCAAACCAATGGAAGGGGAAAAACTATTCCCAACCATGCTGATGAACCAACGCAGTCTCTTCACGCCGAGAGTTTCGTCGTAACTCAAGATCGCCAAGTCTTGGCGCCCATCACCATTGACATCAGCCGCCTTCATCGAGAAGACACCCCCTTCAAGCCCAACGAAGATGGGTACACCAAAGTTCCCCCCGGACAACCCTGGATGCAGATAGAAACCTGGACCAGTTGGCACCGAGCCACTGGGAACAGGGACTACCAGATCCGCCACGCCGTCTCCGTTTACGTCAGCCACCAAAGAAGGGCGGGCTGAGTTGGAAAACAAAGGCGTCTGGGGACCGTCAACAAAAGCACCTTGGCCATCATTCAACAGGACCGTGACTGTGCCCTGAAGCATCAAAGACGTATTTGCGCGAAGTAAATCCTGATCACCATCACCATCAAAATCGGCGACAAAAAGAATGTTGCCATCCATTTCCTGGGGAGCAGCAAAGAAGTTCTGAGCTTGGGATATGGAAGCCAACAACGAAAGGAATCCAAGGATAAGGCATAGTCTCTTCATGATTTTCTCCGGCTTGGTGACAACCATGAGAATAGCCCAAACTTGCGTCTTTGAATACAGTGGTCTGCCAAATTCACCACTTCGAAGTAGAAGCCGTCCTCGGGGTTCAGTCTTGAATAGCGCGCAGAACCGAAGCGCCTCCGATATGGCCATTCCGATTTACTCGTCCGGAATCCGTGTTTGGAAATCACGATTCACTGATGAAATCGAAATATCTTGTTTCTCCCTGGGGCTAAGCTCTACATTTCGATTCGAAGATTGATCAGTGAGTTGCAGACGTTTCACAACCAGCGAGGAAGAGACCATGAAACTACTTGGCATTTGCACCTTTATGGCCACATTCTGTACGTTCGCCCTAGCCCAATTGCCCTATACCACCACCACGTATCTGGACGGTTTCGGAGCAGACACAGCCATAGGAACTGTCAAGGCGGTTGGCGACGTGAATGGTGACGGCATCATCGACTATGCCATTCCTTTGCATCACAGCAACGTGGCACCTGGAGGAGTTTGGGATGAGGTGAGCGTCTACTCAGGGGCGGACGATTTCCTTATTCACAGTTTTGCCAGCACAGTTGCGTATCAGAATTTTGGTGTGGCAATCGCTGCCGGCGGCGACCTCAACAATGACGGCTTTGATGACATCCTTGTGGGCTCAAGCTGGTGGGGATCAGGGGCGCTCGCCACCGCCGGCCAGGTCATCTCCTACTCCGGCTTAGACGGCACAGTCATCCATACAGTTCTTGGTTTGGGTGCTGGTGCGCAATTCGGCGCATCGATTGTGGGCTTGGGTGACATCAATGGCGATGGGCATGGGGACTACTTGGCGGGCGCACCCTATTTTCAGAATGCCAGCTTGACGCAAGGAGGCTATGCCCAGGTTGTGTCCGGGATTGACGGCAGCGCCATTTTTACTTTCTATGGGCCGAATTCGAGTCGCGCCGGAAAGAGCATCGACATCATTGGCGACATCAACGGAGACGGCATAGCTGACTTTGGAATTTCCGAACCCCAATTCGCATTTCCGCTTTCGACTCCCATCGGTCGTGTCCGCATCCGCTCTGGGGCTGACGGCACTGTGATTCACGCCATCTTTGGGACCCAACCTCTCATTGGAGGATCAAATTGGTCCGTTCGTGGAGTCGACGATTTAGACGGCGACGGCGTTCCCGACTTCGCCATTGGCCAACCTCGCCATGTCAATGCAGCACCAGTCACAAGAGGCCGCATCCGCATCTTCTCAGGAGCAACCGGCATACCTTTTAGATCGATCAAGAGTTCAGTTCCAGGGACGATGCCCGGCAGTTTCAATTTTGGTGCAGAATTTGAAAGCGTTGGAGACATGGATGGTGACGGTGTTGCAGATATCGCGAGCTGGGACGGTATGCTTCCCTTTATTCGAGCCATCGTTTATTCGGGGGCAACAACGGCCAACCTCAAGACCTTCCCACCCCCGAAGGACGGTGGAATCAAGAGCATCTCCTCGATCGGTGATCAAAACGGAGACAACATGGAAGAGATCGCCGTCATTTCACATTCGGCGCTATCGTTCACAACTGACCTTGAGCTCAGAATTTATAAGAGCGGCATCAAGCCCATCGAGTTTTACCAATCGGCATCTGGCATGGCGCCGTCGTTGTCACTGAACTGGATCCCCGAATCCGGGCATATCCTTGACTCCTCTGGCAGGCTCAGAATATCCGGGGCCACACCCCAGGCCCAAGGTGTGGTTTTGGTCAGCTTGGCTCCAGGGGACATTCCAATCTTTGGCACTGACCTCTTGGTTGCGGTCGACCAAACAAACCTCTCACTTCTTGCCCAGCTCAACGCCAACGCCGCGGGGGTCTTTACTATTTATGAAGTGACACGGCGCGTCCCTGCACTCGCCGGCATATCTACTTACGTCCAAGTGTACGAAACCACTCCAACAGTTCGGGCATCCCGGGGAATCCGTTTTAGAGTCATTCCTTAAGAAGACAAACGTAGACGTCAGGACTCATCAATAAAGCAGCCATGCTGCGTTCTCAAGGGAGAACCAGCATGGCACTTTTCTTTTGTGTTGTGTGGTGACAACCAAAGATTATTGAACCGCCAGCACAATGGCAGCGATAACGGCGAGAATACCTATCACAGTGAAGAAAATCTTCAAAGCAGAATAAGGTCTCTCCCCTTGGACTTCCCCAGTCCTAGCATTGACCACCATGCGGTAGGTCTTGTCTTTGTACTTGAATGCACTGATCCACACCGGCAACAAGACATGTTTGAACGTCAGGTTGTCATGCCTTGTGGTGCAAGTCGATATCTGCTGGTGGTCGCCGCCGATGTCGGCACAAACAACTGCTCGAATCTTCACGTCCATAATTGCCTTAGCGACTTGAAAACCATCCACCAACGTCACTTGGTAAGTCTCAGCTTTGAAGCCTGAGAGATAGGATTCCTCGAAAGGTCTTAATTCTTCTAAGTCCCAAGGTGCCAGCTCTTGCAAGTACTTTTGGGGTAAAGCCTTGCTTCCTGTCACAAGAACATCGTCGAAAGGCACAAAAACGCGCCCACTGGCGTGAGACCACCTGGTCCTGCGCACCTGCCGCGTTTGAGTTTGAGCGTTGCCATCCGAATCACGGGTGGTGTAGGTTTCCGTAACCCAATAATCGTCACCTCTTTGCCCGGTGTAGCTGCTCTCCGTCTCCGCATCGTAGGTCCAGTAGGGCAAATAGACCCCATCGAAGCGGCCGTCTTCCCGGGCGCGTTCAGTCAGAGCTGACGGTGCGAACCACAATTTTCCGAGCCAAGCTTTATATTGCTTGCGGGCATCTTGGGCGTCCAAGCGAAAAGGCAACAAGCTTTCTGGTTTGATAACGCGACGGGTACTACCGCCTTCTGTAACAATATTGGAATCACAAAATGGGCAAGAGAATGCCGCCAGATTGGGTGGTCTCTCAATTTCCGCTGCACAAGCATCGCACTTGACGAGACTCTGGTCTACTGCAGGCGCTTCTGCTTCGAGTTTACTCAAATAAGTGTGAAAATCGAGTTCTTCAACCTGCTCTTCGGAAACCTCAATGATGTTTTCATGACCGCAATATTGGCAAAGGAGATTCTCGGTACCAGGTTGATATTCCAGCTTGGCACCACAAGATCCACAGGGAAACCGATGTTCCTGGGGAGCCTCGGCTTCTGAGTATTCTTCCCCCATATTTAGGCACCCGGAGCTGCTGGAGGTGCTGGAGGAATAGGGGGTGGCACTTGACCCAGAACAGAAACAAGTGCCGGCACATCCTTTGCCATTTGCCAGTTGGCCATGCCTTCAGTCCACACCATGGATTCTCTGGTAAGTCGCCCAGCTAGGGCCTGTTGTTTCAAGGTGTCCATATTGAAAGGGCCTGTTTGAGCACCATCAACAGCCACCCAATAGGTGCTTGGTTGTTGGATCGGAGGTGGCATGGCGCCAGAAGATTGAGGCTGATTCATGTTCTGCCCCATTTGATTAGCCATGGCAAAACCCATACCCATGCCCATGCCACCTGCGGCCATCCCGCCAGGATTCTCTGCGGCTTTCTCCATCGCTTCAGCAGCCTGGAATTGAGTGTAGGCCGCAAGATTGCCAATGACCCCCATGCTAGAGCGCTTGTCCAATGCCTCTTCGACTGCGGGAGGTAAGGAGATGTTCTCCACCAAGAGCGAACTCATGATCAAGCCATACCCTTCAAACTCTGGGGCCATTCTCTCTCTTAAGAATTCGCCAAGCTCGTCGTAGTTCGCTGCAAGGTCGAGGACAGGTATCTTGCTCTCTCCAAGCAAGTCCGTGAAACGGGAGACCAAATGGTTGCGTAGCTGTCCAGTAATTTCATCGGTGGTGAAAGTCCCATCGGTGCCGACGACCTCCCGGATGAAGACAGCCGGGTCGTCCACTTTGATGACGTAAGTACCGAACGCTCGCAAGCGGATCGGACCGAACTCCGGGTCTCTGAGCATGATGGGATTTTTGGTGCCCCACCTGAGATCAGTGAAGCGCCTGGTATTGACAAAGTAGACTTCAGCCTTGAACGGGCTTTCGAATCCGTACTTCCATCCCTTCAGCGTCGAAAGAATGGGTATATTCTGGGTCTCTAAGGTGTAGGTGCCTGGAGTAAAAACATCGGCCATCTGTCCTTCATTGACAAAAACAGCCGCTTGACCTTCTCGAACGACCAGCTTGGCGCCATACTTGATTTCATTGCCATAGCGTTCGAATCGATGGACGAGCGTTTCAGTGTCACCACCTAGCCACTCGACAATATCGATAAACTCGCCGCGAATTTTGTCCCATAGACCCATGGGAAATCCTCCTTAGAATTAGTTTGGACGCTATGATACCCGAAGGAACCGCATCTTGTCCTGGAAAGCGCTTCTGATTCGTGCAGGAACCTGATTATTTGTGAATAATAGGCCATCGTGGGCCGAATGGTGTTTCGTCAAATGTCAGCTCCAAGGAGGTGTTTTCTTGAGTGGTTTCCTAAGATTCTTTGCCGGAATAGCCTTCTGGACCGCCCTATTGGGTCTTTCCTGGCATTTTCTAAGCCATAACGGAGAAGCTGCCGCCGCCAGCAAGCGTCTGATCGATCACTTGCAAAACGAACCGCAGGTTTTTGCCGCCACTTTCCCCCTCTCTGCCCCTCTCGAGGCCGGTAACCCTGTGCGCGTCCGGGTGAAAAACGGATTCTTCGCCGCCGGCGTTGTGCGTTCGGTGGCGAATACGGAAACAGCCCAACTGGCTCAGATTGCGATTTTTCCGGAGTACACGCCTCTCATGGGAGCTGGCACCAAATTGGTCGCCGCACGGACCTCGGGAGACGTCGGTTGGGTCGTCCGCACGCTTCTTCCCAAGAAAACTCAAGGAGAGCTCCGCAAGATCATCGAAGAACGATGGGGTCGGGAAAAGGACAAACTCTTCCGCGATCTCAGCCCTGGAATCGTCCGTCTTATGGAGGATGCTTTGGCCTTGGTGCAAGAGGAGCTTCCGGACGTCACCCACACAAACAAACATGATTTCGATGTCATCGGTGTCGTCCTCAAAGAGAAAGGCTGGGAAAACCATATTGAAGACATCTTTTCCGCAGTTCTATGGCCATTGATACAGGAGCGTTCTGAACCCATGTTGAACGACATGGGCGATGAAATCGTCGATGCCTTCCCGGTGTGGTCCATGTCCTGGGCCTACTTAGCCGAGTCAATCCCATTCACCGACAAGGACCGCTTCGAGAAGAAAGTTCGCAAGTTCATCAAGAAGAAAGCCATACCCATTCTCGCGAAGCGCCAATCAGCCCTCAAATCTATGGCAGCCGGGGCCCTCAAAGACACACTCAAGGAAGAACGCACAGTCGAAGCTTTACAAAAGGCGGGGGAAGAAATCACGGCAGATCCCCGCTTCCGAGCCGCAGCCACCAACATTGCCAAGGCCCTTTTCTTGGAGAATCCTAAGTTCCAAATCCTGGTCAAAAGTATCCTCGCGCGGGACGACCTACGTCAACCCGTTGATCGCTTCATCGAATCATTTGAACCAGCCATTAGAAGCGCGGCGAACCGCTTGCTCATGAATGAAAGAAGAGACGGTATCAATCCCGACTTGGCCCGAGTCCTGCGCAGGAAACTACTAAAAGAAGATGAAGACTGGGTGCTCCTTGACCTGGAAGATGGTTCCACCGGCGAGATCCCTGCAACCCTACCAGGCTCAGATGGGGGACGCAGATGAAGCGGCCAAAGCAAGCCATTGCCATCAATGGTCTTCATGTTTCCGTCGCCGGAAGGTGCCTGCTAAGAGATGCCTCTTTGGAAGTGAACGAGGGTGAAGTTGTTCTTTTGGTTGGGCTTTCCGGTAGTGGAAAATCGGTCACTCTCAAGCTCCTTTTGGGACTTCTCAACGATCGCAGCAAGCCCTTTGAAATCAAAGGGGACATCACTCTCTTCGGCGATGAGCTTCCCGCCGCAGCGGACAACCACGCTGGCATCGTTTTTCAGGACTTCGGCCTCTTAGATGAATGGACAACACGAGAGAATATCGAATTCGGCTACGACCATCGCAAGAAAAACAAGACTCAAGGGGAGGGCCGTAAGAAAATAGTCGATCAACTTCTGGCCGAGCTCAATTTAGACGGATCCTTGCCCATCGCAGCCCTCAGCGGTGGCATGAAGCAACGTTGCGCCATTGCCCGCACCTTGGCTCACGATCCAGACATTCTCTTTTACGATGAACCAACTTCTGGCCTTGATCCGGCGATGACCAAGCAGGTCGCCGAACTCATCAAGAGAACCAACGACGACCATAAGAAGACCTCATTCATCGTCACCCATGATCTGGCAGCGCTTTCCGAAATCGCTGATCGCATCATCCTCTTAGACCCAAAAACCCATTCGTTTCGGCAAGTCCCCATAGAGGAAGCCAAGACCATCATGGAAGGTTTGGCGCTTTCGCAAAATAGGGACGAGTTCAGAGCGAAGCCTGTCCCCGGAATCCTTCGCCATAGTAGAAACTTCTTTTCCTCTACAGGTAAGAGCCTGGAATCCACCCTCATTGCTCTTTTTGCGCTGATACCAAGATGGCCTCGAGGCAAATGGGGGCTGCGCTATCTCCTCTACTACCTACGACTCAGCACATTCGGGTCTGCCCTGGCCTACGTTGCTATTTGCGGCTTTATCTTAGGTCTCATCATCACTTGGTTCACATTCAGTTTCTTGCCTTTCAAGACCTACACCGAGCCTCTCCTCATTGACAATGTCATAGGAGCCATTGGTTTTAGCCTGTTTCGAATCATGGTTCCTGGAATGGTCGCCATGCTGGTGGCTGCCCGAAGCGGTGCAGCTATTGCAGCGGATATCGGCAATCGCGTCTACACCCGCCAAACTGCCGCCATGCAATCTTTGGGGTTTAGTCCCAATCGTTATTTGCTGACAAACATCCTTTGGGCCCACCTCATCGGTATGCCCGTCCTCATAGCCGTCAACTTCTTCTTTGCAAAAATGGCCAGTCTCACCGTCTTTGCTGCCATCAAGCCAGAATATTCCACCTACTTCTGGGAGGCAGAGTTTCCCCGGTTCCTAAGCAACAACGGTGAGCTCTACTTAGGCACCCATTGGTTAGTCGGAAAGTCCCTGGTCTCGGCCTTCGGTGTGGGAACGATTGCGACGTACCTAGGAATGCGGCCGAAAGCGAGCGGTCGCGACGTCGCAACTGCCGTAACTCAATCCATTATTTGGAGCACGCTCTTTGTGCTCCTTATCCAAACGATCGCCGCGCTCCTCGAATTTGATCCGATCTAACCTCGGGAACTAATCGTCCTTGTGGGAAAGGGCATAGCGATAGGATAACTCCAAGCTGAGGGAAAGAATACTCAGCTCAACGGGGTCTATTTTCCCAATGACGCTGCGACCCGCTCCCGGCTCTTCTCCCCTGGACCCCGTGAAGTAGGCATCCACGGCACTGTTGAGGTTTCCACGCCAGGCCTGCCAGTAAGAGCCACCGAACTGATTGATAGCCCGAGCACCAAAATGAAGGTAGTCCAGATCAGGAGGTCCCAAGGCCGGGTCAATCCCGGGTAAAGCACGGGCCACCTCATTCACTGCGGCGGTGACCCGAGAGTCATCAGCCATGGTCTTGCCGCAAAAATTCTTCACCACCAAACCCAAAGATGTCAAGGAGCTATCATGACGGCCAATAAACTCGTTTGCCACACCCTTCACTGTGGTCAAGCGCTTCCCCTCTGAGACAAGAGGAATGTGCCCGGTTTTCTCATCCATGATCGAATCAACCCAAGAGTTCGCCCGCGTCTTGATGTCTTCCGGTAAGTCCAAGTCACAATCATCTGCAGATTGTAGAACCAGACAAACCCAAGCAGTTACCACCAGATCGGATTTTGATTGCGGCCCAGACCGCCCCCACACACCTTCTTTGTTGCGGCACCGCAGAAGAAACTTCAGGGCCTTAGACGCTGCTTCATTATGCTCATCATCATCAGTCTGCCCTCCCAATTCGATGAGTGCGAATGTTCCCAAAACGTGGTCTAATGAGAAACCAGAAACGTCCTGAGCCAGACTGCCGTTCCTTTGCTGTTTCGACAAAAGATACCGAACCCCCGCAGCCACAGCCTCTTTGTACTTTCCTTCTTCCGGAGTGTGAAACTCTCCCAAAAAACTCAAAAGGGCCAATGATGTTGCGCCCAAGTTAGAGATATCTCCGTCAAGTTTCGTTGTCCAACTTCCATGATCTCCTTGGGTAGATGCCAAGACTGCAAGGGTGCGTTCAATCGAACGTGGTACCCACCTTGGACCAACAGAAACCCGGGAAAATACCCGACCCATGGATGGCGTGGCGTTGGTAATGACTGTCGGTAAAGCTCCCGCCTTTTCGGCCACTTCATAGGCCTTCATGACGTGGCCACAGAAGACATTCAGGTCAGGGGCAAAAGCCAAAGTCGCTGCGCCATCTTTGTCCATCTTGGCGACCAGTGTTTCCTCCAAGAGAACATATTTCTTCTTGCTCGATTTCTCGGTGAGATCCGCTTCATTGAGTCGCCAAAGTAGCTGTTCAAACGGCCCTTCGTCAGAAGACTTCCAAGTGAGGCTCACCCAGGTCTTCTGCTCTTTCTCCTGCTTTTCGACAAACTTTTTCAGGCTCGCCATCAGCTCTTCCCCAAGATCCAGATCGGCTCCGCCTTCAAAAACAAGCTTGCCGTCCACCAGTCGAAGCTTCAAGTTTGCCTGGGAGGCGGCGAAAATAATGGGGAACCTCTTTGTCGGCTTCCTGGTAGTGGCCCAAGTCGTAGGCTCTAATTCAAGGGAAGCTCCCATGAGAGCATGAGACACCTGGATCACACGTTTGAAGGGGACAAAAGGCGAAACCAAGATGGTAAATTCAGCACCCTTCGTCTTGGACTGCCGTAGTTTCTCGATGAGACCTCGAACAGTCATGCGCTGCCCAGAGAAATAGAGTCCGTCCGCCCGGGCGATTCTCTTGGTATCCCAGCCTTCAGGAAGGCTGCCATCGGCTTCCAAGACGCAAGGTGGCTCAGTGAGCTCAATGACAAGGGGAGAATTGACCTCCGGGTCCGAGACCTGGGCTCTGAGGCCAACATGGGAGCAAAACACCAGGAGAACCAAAATTAAACGAACCCGAACCATCTGTTTGACCCCACCCTATTTCGACCCAAGAGCTCACAATTGCCCGCATCACCAATTATTTGGCACGAAAATACCCGTCAAAATGGCCTGAAGCCCACCTCTACGCTATCCTGTGAGCCGAGTAGATAGAGCAACAAAGTGAGTTTCCATGACAATAGTTTCACACATTCGACGGTCAACATGGCTGACAGTTTTCGTTTTTCTTTTGGTTTCCGCCTCCAACTCCTTATTCGCCCAGGAAAATGAACCAATCGAAGGCGGATCAATCACTTGGAAAGGCAAACAGTACGAGATTCCTGCTGGGGAGATTGAAAGACACTTGGAGATCATCCGAGGCCTAAATCCCAAATTGGACTCTGCCAGTCAACTCCACGAAGCTTGGTGCCGGGCGATTCGATTGACCTGTGCCCGCGCCGAGGGTATCAAGCTCGACAATGAGAAGTTTGTCACCTGGATGAGCAAACGCCACAGAGCCCTGCGGGCTCAGCTCGCCCGAGACCCAAATCCCCAAGAAGGCCTTCAACGCTGGTTCATGGGGCTGGGCTTCAAGAATCTGGCAGCATATGAAGCTGCTTGCTCAGAAGAATATCTGGGAGAACTATTCGTTTCTCAAGAGTTCCCAGAAATTGATACAGACGCCAGCCTCTTGCGGGCTCGCTATGATGACATGTTTACCGCCTACGAGGTCGCGGCAGTGGCTTTCGCCCCTGAGACCCTAAATGGCTACCAACCGCTCGACCCCAAGGACGAAAAAAGCAAAGAACTTTTTCGCTCTTGGTGGAAAAGTCTGCCTGACGCAAAAAAGAAGATCATGGATGACCAAGATCGCCCTGCCATAGAAGCGGAAACTCTTTACTTTCGCTTTAATGACAAATCCATAGATGAGCTGAAGGAGTTGTTCGAAAAAGAGCGTCCAGAAATCGGTGGCTCTCTCAAAACCCTCACTGCCAAATACGAATTGACCAATGACGATCTCTACAAGATCGCCACCCGCTGGCAACAGAAACGCCGGGGCTCCATGAGTCAATGGAATGGTGAAGTCCCTGCCAACTCGACAGAGGAGGAAGCCTTCGTATTCATACGACCCCATCTGGAGCGAATCTGGCGTCTCATTCGTTACTTAGGAGACGTTTGGCAAGAGATCAACAATGCTGAAGGAACTGTCGACTTCAAGGAACTAGCGAAGAAGCGCGGCCTCAACTATCGCTACATCCCTTTAACTCCCACAAGGCTTCTCACCGGTGATCCAGAGCTCCCAGGGGACCATCCCTTATACATGCGCCGAACCAAACCCGGTCATCTCTACAGCTATACTTCCAGTGGCGACAAACCCGGAAGCCTCTACTACACCAACGGCGTCGTCGATCAACCTGGGCTCCATGCGGGAGTTTGGCGCTTGATTCAGGCACAAGAAATGCGTGTGCGAGATGCCGACGAAATGATGGCAACCGTCTGGGATCGCTTCGAGTTGGCCAACCGATGGCGGGTGACTTTTGAACAAGCAAATCTTCTGAGAAATGAGCTCGACCGGCAAGTGAGCAGCTATATCGCCGAGATCTCCAAGACCAAAAAACTCACCCCAGCAGAACGACAAGTCGCTGAAGCCAGCTTTGCCAAGAAGAACTTCGCTCGCTTCTTCGATCCCCGCTTGTCTCTCCTCAAGAATGCCAAAGTCATTCCAGACCTCTTTATTCGCCCTTATGAAGGAAAAAAAATCAGCCCGAACTACAAGGGACCTGTTGGCGTGAGAGCGTCCAACTACCTCAAAATGGGGTGGAATCAAATCGTCGGCGAAATCGGCACGAAACTGGAAGAAGGCCAGATCATCCCATTAGCCTTCTCTCACGAGCGACGTATTGGCATTCTAACCCAAGTGAAGAAAATCCACCGCCCCAGTGACCGTCGCTGGAAAATTGACGTGGCTGGCCGCCAGGCGGCAAAACTCTCATTGGAACAGAACGCCAGGAAAGAGCGTATCGCTCACATTCGCCAAACCTACGGGTTTCCGAACATCGTCCATAAGTTCGCTATGACCTGTAAACAATACGATCGGATCATGTCCAAATCGTTTCTGGATCGCCAAGGGAAGTCTCTCCAGCTTGGGCCCACCATGAAAAAACCTGATGAGAAATGAGCTATAAATCGAATAATGGAATTTAAGTTGATGTCATTTTGATTCTGGGGATTATCTTAGACTTCTATGCACAAGAAACGACTCAAGAAGATCAAGGGCTTTGTCGTTCTTCTCCTCACGCTTATTGCGGTAGGTTGCGGCGACAAACCCAAAAAGCCAGACAATACAAAACCTAAGAAACCAATCGCGGCTCACAAACCCTCCGTCCTGGAAGAAACCGACGGGGGCCAAGAGGTCTTCGACCAAGAACCTGTGGTGGAATTAGACGGCACCCTTCCAATTCAAGGCCGGGTGGTCTATCGCGTTGCTCAATCTCCAGAGACCCTCAACTCAGCCACAGCGAATTCGAACCTGGACAGGAAGCTCTGCCGATTTCATCTCAACTTCAAAATGCTCGAGCGACACCCATTGGAGTTGGATGCCATTCCCTGGTTGGCAGCCACCATGCCAGAGAAAAGCGCTGACGGTAAGAGCCATATATGGACAATCAAAGAAGAAGCGACATGGGCGGACGGCGAACCCGTTACCGGGGAGGACGCCGCATTCACTTGGGCTTTCATCAACTCCAAGAATGACAAGATTCGCAACGCCTGCGGCACATTAAGAAGCCTGCTGTCACAAGTGTCATCCGTGACTGCGGTGGATAAGAAACGATTCGAAGTCAAGTACAGCACGCCAGTGCATAAGGGCGAGATTTACTTCGGTCTGAATTTCGCTCCCATCCCCAAACACCTAGTCGAGCAAAACCAAGAGGAAGCGGCGTCCAAGCGCTTCTTGCCAGGTTCTGGTCCCTATGTGGTGAACTCCTGGAAGAATGGGGTCATTGATTTGGAACGACTGGATACTTGGTGGGGTGACAAGGTTGACACTTTCAAGAACCGCTTCACCATCAAGCACTTCGTCTACAAGATCATCCCCGACACGGTTCAAACTGTTGAGCAACTGAAATCCGGTGCTGTCGATTTCGCCGCCGTCAACATCGAGGCCTATACATCTTTGATGAAAGATGCCAAGAAATTCAACCTTGAGGGCACCCACTATTATTTACCCCTCTGGAGTTTTATTGGATTCAACTGTGCCAACCCAGTCTTGCAGGATAGTCGGGTTCGCAGAGCATTGTCTCTCTTGATTCGCCGCAATGGGATCAACAAGAAGTTCTATCAAGGACTCGCGAGACCAGTGGCCGGGCCTTTCTTTGCTTCCAGCATTTTCAACAATGCCAGGATCAAGGCCGATCGCTATGATCCCCTGAAAGCCAAGGCGCTCTTAGAAGCTGCTGGTTGGACAGACCGCAATGGGGACGGCATCCTCGACAACGCTCAGGGCGAGAAACTCAGCTTTGTCCTGAACCGCACCAATGCTGGGCTGTCATGGTCCAAAGGAATTATCGAGTCCATCACGGATTCTTGGCGTCAAGCGGGGATCGATGTAACGATCGAAACCCTGGGAGGTCGCGTCCTATACAGCATCTACGACAAAGCTCAACATGAGGCCTACGCTGAAGTATGGGAGATTGATGCGATCAACCCCGAGCTTGGAATTCGAGCCATGTTCCATGGCGACCAGTGCGGCAATGGCGGATACAATTGGCAGCAATACCGTGTCCCCAAGCTCAATCTTCTCATCGAGAAGTTTGTCGCCACGGAAAACGATGTCGTGAGAATTCGAACAGCCCACAAGATTCACGCCATGATTCGAGAGCACGCCCCTGTCGCTTTCTTATTCAACAATCCCACTTGCATCGTTTGGAACAAACGACTGAGAGGAGTCAAAGCTTATCCCCTCGGAATTCGTCAATGGGACTTCAAGGTTAGCAAGTGAAAATTCCGTCGACGCCGAAATTCTCGAAACGCCCTCTCAGTGCCCTGGGCATCCTGCTTACCATTCTCTTCATCAACTTCCTATTGATTCAAGCCACCGACACCCATCGGTTGCGACAAGAGAATCTGGGATCACGCCAAACGTCGCCGGAAGAAATAGAAGAACGCATCGCTGTTTTTCGCCGGGAATTTGATCTGGACAAACCCATAGTAACCCGTTTCTTCTCGTGGATGAAGAAGGTCGCTATCCTTGATTTCGGCCACGGAATGATAGATCCAAGGCCGGTTCGAACCATCGTTGGGGAGGCCTTATCCCAGTCAATCTGGTTACAGATTCCAAGTATCTTGTTGTTCTTTCTCATTGGTATTCCCCTGGGTGTTTTCATGGCAGCAAATGCAGGGGGTTTCTTCGACCGGATTTTGGGCTCGCTCCTCTTAGGGGCCTACGCCATGCCCACCTTCTGGGTGGCAACGCTTTTGCTCATCTACGGCGCTACTTCTTCTGGTTATGACATCTTCCCTTTGGAGGGCCTTTCCAGCCCAAAGATGGAAGGGGCCTGCACCTGGGTGTGGCTCAAAGACCGAGGGGCACACATGGTCTTACCGGTCTTTGCTCTTTCCTTGCCTGGAGTCACGGTTATCGCCCGTCAGACGAGAAGCGCCATGCTCGAGACTCTGAGCAGCGATTTCATCCTTGCAGCCAGAGCCTCCGGCATCTCGGAGCGACGGGTCATCTGGGTCCACGCATTGAGGAATTCTCTACTCCCCGCAGCTACGCTTCTGGGTCTTCTGCTCCCCCAATTGGTCGGGGGCTCCGTTGTTGTGGAGTCGATTTTCAACGTGAAAGGGATCGGACTTTTACTGTGGCAATCGGCAAATGCCCGGGACTTCCCTGTTCTTCAGGCTCTCATCTTGCTGAGTACGATACTCACCCTCGTTGGTTTTGTGGTCGCAGACTTCATGGCGACACGGTTAAATCCGAAGGTGAGCCGAGCATGAGCCCAAGACCACTCTTACGACCTGGGAGTTTGGCGTCCAGAATCTGGCTTCGATATTCGGACAACTTACCGGCTGTCCTCAGCTTGGTCCTCCTTCTTGGCCTTTTCTTGATTGCAGCATTTGCACCCTTCTTGAGTCAAGACCGTCCCATCTACATGGACGGTTCTTCCCCGCTTCTGGCCTCTTTTTCAAACCTGGATTGGTTCTGGTTGGGCTTGGCAACAAGCTCCATCGTGGCTGCCATCACTTGGCACCTTCGTGCAGGAAAGAGCAATTGCGCTGTCCTCGTTGTCGGTTTCGCTACTCTCACCATGGCCCTCTTCTTACTGATCACAGCGAATTCCCACCCAGTCCACGAACGCCGCCGTTACCGCGTTGAAGAGGAAGAAAGAGCTCAGTTAGCCCAGCTCGATCAGGAGATCAGAAATAGGAATCTGGGACCAAAACGAGCGGTTGAACTGGAAAGATCATTCGTGGAAGACTCGGGACAAAGCCAGATAGTGGCCTTGGAGGTCTTTGAACGATTGGCATTCATCGAGCAAGGTAAATTTGAAACCGGGGCTTACGAAGAGCTGGTTAATCACAATGAATCTGAGCTGACAAGCCTCCAAAATGCGATTTATCCCATCAATCGCTTCGATCCGAATCTCCCGGGTTTCTTGATTCTGAGAGGTCCCTATCAAGGCCCCCACACCTGGGGCTCAGATGGACAAGGAAGAGATGTTCTGGCGCGGCTCATTCACGGCACCCGAACCGCCCTCACGGTGGCTCTCTGTGCTACTCTCTTGATCGCTATTCTTGGCTTAGTCTTTGGTTTGTGCAGCGGTTATTTCGGCGGGATTGTTGATCGATCCTTGACCCGCTTGACTGAACTTGTGCTTTGCCTACCGGTGTTGGCAATCATGGTCGCGGCCCCAGCTTGGTTCCCCCGAGAATGGCGCCGCAGCCCCTTCTTCTTGGTCGCGTTTTTGGGGCTCACTCTTTGGCCGCAGGCTGCGCGCTTGGTGCGAGGAGAAGTCAGACGCTGTCGCCAGCTCGACTATGTTCGCAGTGCCATCGCTCTTGGGCTGAAGAATCATCAAGTGTTGAGAAGACACATTGTGCCTTCTATCATGCCGCCCTTCTTGGTGAGCCTGGGCCTCACCGCTGGCAACATCGTGCTCCTTGAAGCCTCCTTGTCTTTTTTGGGGATTGGACCAGCGAATCAACCTTCTTGGGGTGGCATGCTCGCTGAGGCTCGGGGAGCGGCCCTCTTGGGGGAGTCCTGGCACTTGGCGGTCTTTCCTGGCTTGGCCGTCGTGCTTTGCATGTTGGTGTTCAACGTCTTGAGCCAATCCCTCGAAAGAGCCATCAACCCAAGACGCTAAATCCTTCCAACGCTGCAGAAGTTAGTCACCGGCAATGGTGCGCTTAGCAGATTCAGTAAACCGAATGCCTCGCTTCTTGAATTCTTCGACGAACTTCGCCCCATTCACAGCAATTTCCAAGGACGTGGCACCGGGCTCGATTTCTCCCCGGGCTTGCATGATCGAAACGATTGCCGCTGACCAGCCTGTGGTTCTTTGCATAGCAGAAAAACCGGTCACTTCGTCTTCGAAGTCCATCACCTCAAGGGTTGTTGAAAAATCGTGTCCATCTTTCCGTCCTGAGACAGACACTCTGAGGACGACTAAGTCTTTGTCTCCGGGAAAGCTGAGCTTTGGACTCACGACTGTGTGGAAGACATCCCGGGGCACAACCTTTTGGCCACCGCGCATCTCGACAGGCTTGAGATCAAGAAGTCCCAATTCATGCATCACTTTGAAGCGCTCATAGTGCCCAGGATAACGAACGGTCTTGTAGTCGTAGTTTCTAACCCTTCCCTCGAACGTCCAAGGGCATGTGGATGTACCGCCGGAAGTGACGAAGGCTTCGCAGCGTCCTACAGGGGCGTCGAAGTGAATCTCTTCTAACTCACTGAAAGTCTTCACTGGGGTAATGGCACCATTGCGCAAGAATACGGCTTCACCAAAGTACTCATTGGTAAGTCCACCAATGTTAAAGACAACTTTATAATTCAAAGGTGGCTTTGGATCTTGAGGGAGCCCGCCACAACGAATGTGGACAGAGTCGACTTCATCCATACGGTCCATACCATAGGCTGCCAATGTATTGCCCAGACCCGGGGCCAAGCCGCAGTCTGGTACAATGCTCACATTCGCCGCCTTAGCCTCATCATTCATGCCAACCACGCGCCGTGAAACATCAGTGTTACCACCCAAATCGCACATATGGGAGCCAGCATGAATGCAAGCCAGAGCGATGGCCGGATTGAAGAAGTAAGGCACGGCACTCAAGGTGGCATCAATGCCCTGAAGTTTGTGCTCCACATCGCCGCCATCGCGGACGTCGATCATCTCACCCCGAGCGATTTCGCGCCCTAGTAGGCGGTTGATGCGGTCTGCTTGAGCCCGAGCTTGCCGTTCTTGACGATCCAAAAGCAAAATTGAATCGGCGTCTCCAAAACGTCCCATATCATAAGCAGCGGCCGTTCCTTGCAGTCCAGCCCCCAAAATAGCGTACTGATATCCCATCATTTGCCCCCGTGGCAGTAAAAGATCCCAAAAAAGTGAATTCGGCACATGGGTTGCGCTGCCGCCTCGTAGATCAGAACAAAGTCATTTTATCTGAAAGACTTGCAGACCATCGCACGTCTGGACCATACGATATGAAATGGATGGCGGACAGATTCCTTGTGAAAATCCATCAAGGGAAGACAGATTTCGTATCTAGTGGGAGCGGACCCAAGAACTTGGTCGATAATTCTGAGAGATTGGCAACAGTCGACCCTGGCGGTTCACGAAAAAAGGAGGCCATTATGGCCCAGAATCTAAAGCTTCATCTCGTTCTGCTTGGGATATTGTTGGCCTTTACTGCAAACACTGGCAATTCCCAGATCCGTCTCGAAAGAGTCCAGTACAAGTCCGGACGCGTTGTGTCTGGCGAAATCCTTGAAGTCAAGAAAAAGCACATCGTCTTGGCCCGGAAGATCGGCATGGGCTCAATTCGCGAAAAGATCCCCTTCGATCGTATCGAGCCTGTCAGCCTCTATACTTGCTTAGTCTCGGCCCTCAGTCCCTTAGACAAACAAGCCCACATGCGCATCGGCGAAGCTGCTTTTGCAGCAGAGCTCTACCCGACGGCCAAGAGACATTTCCTGAAGTCAGCGACCAATCCCAAGAAACTAACGGCACCCCTGCGCAAACGAATCGAAGAATGTGAGTCTCGTGACATCGCCAAACTCCTCAAGAGAAGCATGGCGGAACTCAGCAAAGAACACTTCAAGATGGCCAGACGCATCGCTTTGATGGCCATGAAACGATACCCAGACCACGTCGAAGCCCGAGTCATCCCGACCCAACTCAATCGCATCAAGCGACGCTTCCAAAGCGCCCGCAAGCGAGATGCCGCTCTCGCCACCACGAAAAGGCAAAAGGCCATGTGGGATGCTGCGGAGAAGAGCTTGCTTGGCTTGGATGCCTACTTGGTGAAAGCCGAAAAATACGAAATCAAATCGCTACGGTCGTCCAAGAAGTTGAGACGATCCAAAGGATACATTGATCTTGGGCTCAGAGAATTAGTACGGGCCGACAAGAACCTTTGGCGGTTGAAGCAATCTGGCTCAATCCCCGCCGGACTCAAAGATCGCTTGATCGCCGCAGACGACACCATCATCACCATGCAGATTCGTTTGCGCCTCCACTTGGCGAGTCTTTATTCAGTACGTGGCTCCTATGGCACTGCTCTTTCTTGGGCCAACGACGCTCTGTCATTTGACCCAACGGACAAGAGCGCTTTAGATGCCCGAGCAAGAATTGAGACGTCGGCCGCTGCCGCCAGTGCCCGAGGAGGATTTGGTGGTCGACTGAGGCGCTAACATGTTGGGACAAGGGAGCAGAAAGCCTCAGCCCTCTTCCTTCCTTCATTCATTCACATGATAATTCTGATTGCCCTGGGCAATCTTACGTTTCACGTGGGCCCGGATACTTCTCGCTTTCGAATCGATCTCCGCTACTAAGTCTCTGGCACCAGAAAGATTCACCCCTAAGTATCGCCTGAGGAATCGTAAGCGAGCAAATACGGAGAACCACTTGAGAGGGGTCGAGAAATGCAGAGCAGCCAAGTCCTTGATGCGCCAGCGTGTCCCCACATGGTCTCGGCAATCGGCCCGGTCTAAATCCATCACATAAACCGTCTTCAGATCATTTCCCAGAAATAGATGCCCCAAATAGAAATCTCGGTGATTCACCCCACCTTGGTGCATTGTCTTCAGGATATCAGCAACTTGGACAGCCAAACATTGAAGATCGACCTCGGTCTCCCCCACCCGGCCGTGGTTTCGCAGCAGCTCTTCTAAGGACAAACAAACGGGCAATCCTTGGGTGAGAAGATAAGCCTGTCGCACCACGCCTCCCAAGTAGTGTTCTGCACAAATGACCCCTGTCGCCGCTGGAACATCAAGAGCTTTCAAACGCTCTAAGGCCAGCCATTCCCGTCCAGGCCGGGAATGAAAGGCTCCAAATCCAAAGCGCGTTTTCCATGCCTCAAGAAGAGGCGTCGCAAATACCCGCTTCAAGAAGTAGGTATTTCCATCTTCCAAGACCAAGCGATGCACTTGCCGATCAGCGAGTTTGTCTTTAACTACTTGGCCATCTCGACGATCCATGGTGACGGCAAAATCATCCAATCGTTCAGCCCCAAGACCTACCAAGAGAGCATCACACCGCCGTAACCGAATTTTCCCTGGGAAATCAACCATGGGACGACCTTAGCCCACCTAACTCTCAAACTCAATTTCCTGGATTCTTCGCCCCCGCCCCAACTCCCTTCACGAATGATTTCACCCAGCAACCACATCTAAACTCATTGCCGAAGAATGTTTATGGCTATTGCTCATACCCCATACGCTGAAAACAACCACTCTCCAAGACAGCGATTCTTGCAAAACCAAATGTTGCCTTTCGATTTTCCAAGACATGCATTTAGAAATACAAGGAGTTACGCTGTCTCTCCATCCACCACCGACTCACTCAAGACATCCTGTTCGCACTCAACAACAAAGAAGAAATCGACTTTGTCTTGGAACGACCGGATGGCAGTCTTTTCGGCATTGAAGTCAAGTCATCGGCAACCATCAGATCTGAGGAATTCAAAGGGCTAAAAGTGCTTCAAGAAGCGAGTGGGTATCAATTCATTGGTGGAATCCTTCTCTATACCGACACAGAGGTCTTTCCATTTGGCCCCCAACTCTTAGCTGCTCCGATGGGCTCTCTCTGGCAATAACACGGCTTTTCCGAAAATCGGAATTCAGAATCAGGAACGATTCTCTATGGCTAAGGGCGTCTTCTACACGGAGTTAGCACTCATCTGAAAGTTGCCCGGTTGGGTCAGGAAGGAAGATCCCTGCGCCGACGGTGAAAATTTTTGAACTCTTGGCCAGATCAGGCGACCAAGAGCCCATGAATACACAACACATGACAATCATCAGCATCTTGCTAGGTATCATTACTTTGGCAGCAGTCTTGGCCTTTGTCGGTTTTGAAAGCGATTCGGAAATCGAAATCAACTCCGGGAGGATATCGAATGTCGAAGAGGCGGAGTCAACACCTCAAATACCGCGAAGAGAAACAC
>WFTN01000582.1 GCA_015485455.1 Planctomycetota bacterium
ATTGAGAAGGATTCCAACCACGACGGCAACCAGGGGACCCTGGATGAGCTTAGTGAATCTCATGGATTGAAACTTCTTGCTGCCCCAGAGAATTAAAATGAACAAGGAGACGGCCGCAACGACCACCACTCCCGGGCTTATGTGGCTAAAAACATCAGAGATCGTTTCAAAAGTGTTGTGGCCGTCAATCTGATGAAACTCGAAATCACCTTCTGGATCACTGTCATAACCAAAGGCATGGGGGATTTGCTTCAGGAAAATGATGACACCGATACCAGCCAACATGCCATGAATGACTGATGATGGGAAAAAATAGGCAATTGTTCCCGCTTTTGCCAAACCCATGAGAATCTGGATGATGCCGGCTATGATCACAGAGACGAGGAATATCTCGAAGCCACCGAGACTGTCAATGGCGGTCAGGACGATGACAGCCAACCCTGCCGCAGGCCCACTCACCCCCAAAGGTGAGCCGCTCAGAGTGCCGACAATGATACCACCGATGATGCCGCTAATGAGCCCAGATAATAGGGGGGCACCAGAGGCCAAAGCGATTCCCAAGCACAGAGGCATGGCAACCAAGAAGACGACGATGCTCGCCGGGACGTCGTCTTTAAGGTACTTCAGTGGATGGAGTGTATGGTTGGTGTTCATTGTAATTCCTGCATTCGGGACCATTGTTCTTGTGCATTTGTTGAATGAAACGCAGAGAGACCCGATCGTGAGTTGAGGTGCTGGGGAGCCTCTATGACCGTTTCGGGAGTCTTGGCAGTGTCAAATTGTTCGGGGCAGCATCATGCTGGAAGCGTGAATCGTTTGTTCGTTACTGAGTGAATTTCATAGGCGGAGGCAAAATTGCCTCGGGTGCCTTAGGCCATTGGGCCAAAGGGGAGAGCGTCCATTTTAAGTTGTAAGAGATCTCGAGAAACTCAAAATCTGAGGATGAAACCCCAAGCTGTCTACCGATTCCTGTTGCATGAGTTCTCAGGAAGTCGGTTTCCGAGACTTACTGGACCACAATTGAGAAGAGCTCAAAGCGATTTCCCAAGAACAAAACGTATTCTCTCACCAAGGAATAAATCTATCCGACTTCGGGCGAGAAATGCACTGCCAACATGTCTAAGAACCATAGTTGGAATTTCAGAGAACGTCAAATTTTTTTAGGCCAATTGGCTTCCAGTTTAGGGAGCCGAAGCCCTTTCCTCCTTGACTTCCTCAATCGCACCCCCCAGCACGGGAAAATCCGTGCAATGAGAGGACGTTTGGGGTGCCCTTCATTGCACGGATTGATGTGGTCGATTCCGCTGAGTTAGAAGTCGATTTGGAAGCGCATGCCAATGATGTGGGCTGCACCTTCTTGTGACCCAGCCACTTGATTGTCCAGGTTGGTATAAATGTAGTTTAGTTTCACCTGGGTATTGGGGTTCAAATACCAGGTGAGCCCCAGAGTGATGTTCCAAGCTTCGCCACCGTTGATATTGCCATCGTTGAGGTCGATCATCGAGAATCGGGCGGCGATCTCCCAAGCACCGATACCACCTTCACCATCGAGGAAATTGTGGATTGGTTTGATACGGTTGAAGGCACCAGCGGATTTCTTGTAGATGCGATGCTCGCCAGTAAGGAAATAGCTGGCGTAGACGTTAAACGCGGAGAAGGTGGGATCGTTTCCTGCCTTCGAGGAAACGTCGGCGTAGTAGAATTCTCCTTGCAGGGAGAAGGAGTCGATAACGAGGGCAACCTCTGCGTTCAACAAGAGGGCGCTTTCTGCTTCGAAGTTGCCAGTATCGACCACGCGGGGAGATAGGTGAACTTCGGGTTTCGAACGGTAGCGTACCTGAGAGAGGCCGTTGCCTGGTTGAGCTGGATTACGCCAGTTCGCGGCGAAACCGACGTGTAAGTAGCGTCTTCCAGCATTTTCCCACCAGGGTAAGGCGGTTATACGAGCGGCGAAGTTGTATTGGCCATCGGAAGGCACTTTGGTTGATCCGAATGTATCGGCTTCCCGGTAGACGGAGACGGACCAGCTCAGTCGATCATCTTCCAAGGCAGTGTTGACGAACTTGAGGCCGGTACCACGGTCTGCGATGAAGGCGTCCGAACCCATGCTTCTTTCCATGAAAGTGATATGCTTAGAACTTGTCATGTACTCGAGACCGAAAGGAATCTTGAATTGTCCAACGAGGATTTTTCCCACCCATGGAATGTTCTTGAGGCCAATGTAGGCATCTTTGAAGTCAGCATCGCCTCCTTCGAATCCGAAGTCGAGCTTGAAAACAACGCGGCTGTAAATGGTGCCGCTGATGTAGAGCCGAGCCCGACGAAATTCTGTTCCATCGGCGAAACGGCCAAGGGGCGCATTAGCGGCATCCGAGATTACGGCGTTTTCATAGTCATTGTCCTGAAATCCCCAGACCCAATCATTCATGATTCGGCCTCCAGTTTTTAGCTGAAAAGCCTTGTCTGGGGTCTCGAATCGTCTGGTATTTCCCCAGCGGGAGGTGAATTCGTTGTTGTCTCCCAGGGCCCCAGTGGTGAGGGCATTGAGTTGTTTCTCCAATTCCGTACTTGGGTTCTCCAAGCTTGTGGCTTCCAAGTCTACGATGCGGTTTTCGAGGGTCTTGATCCGTAGTAAGAGTTCATCAACTCTTGTGTCTGGCTCTTGTGCCGACAACGAAGCAACGATGGTGAGAGAAATGGCCACGGCCCACGAAAAGTTCTTCATTTTCATTGATCTTCCTTCAAGCTCTCGGAGTGTTTGGGCCCTTGTTTGAGCTCAATTCTCTGTTGGTCAGAATTGCCGTAATGCGTTGGCAAACGTAACGGAAACAAGCAACTTTGCCGATGCATCTGTTTCATGGGGGAAGGTTAGTACTCCTTTGTGAATGAATGGTAAATATTGAGAAAAATGCTGGTAATTGAAGACTTCCCTCAGGAATTTGGGGCTGAGGGGCCCTCACCCTCTGATTTGGTCGAGAGGATTGATGACATTTTGCCAACTTCTTGGCGAAAACACGCTCGGGGCAACATTTCACCCCATCTTTACTCTATCCTTACACGGGACTGAAAGGATCAGTCTTCTTTGATGTGACACGGGTGAACCGAAGCATGAGCAAGAAATCCATTCTGGTCGTAGAAGACGAAATCGACATTCTTGAAATCCTGGTTTACAACTTGGAGGCCGAAGGATATCGCTGCTACAAAGCCCTTGATGGGGAGGGAGGTTTGGCATTGGCGCGGCAAAAAAACCCGGATCTCATTCTTCTCGATCTCATGCTCCCCGGACTTTCCGGGACAGAGATTTGCACCGAATTACGACGCGACTCCTTGACCCAAGACATCCCTATCATCATGGTCACTGCCAAAGCCGAAGAATCCGACGCTATTGTTGGTTTGGGACTGGGCGCTGATGACTATGTCACCAAGCCATTTCGGCCGAAAGAACTTATGGCCCGGGTGGCGGCCGTCTTGCGTCGGGTTGGTGTCCGCAACAATAGTGGTGGCGGTGAGCGCCTGGAAGCTAATGGTGTCCTCATTGACACAGTTCGCCATGAGATCCAAGTTGATGGTCAAACGATTGAATTCACTGCTACGGAATTCAAGATCATCCAACTCTTGGCTTCCCAGCCAGGGCGGGTTTTCAGTCGCGAACAAATCAGCGCTAAAGCCATCGGGCAACCCATGCTTCCTATGGATCGCAACGTTGATGTTCATGTCAAAACGATTCGGAAGAAGTTGGGTGATCGGCGTTCTGTGATTGAGACTGTGCGGGGCGTGGGCTATCGATTTGCCCCGCGCAAGGGACAGGGATGAGAATTGATCGTGAAGTCATCCGCCAGACCAGGACTTATTCTGCCCTCCTCATAATGGTCGTGGGATTGTTCGGGGTGATCGCGCTCTTGATCGAGGATGCTGGCGCTTTTGGGCCAGAGCGATCCATAGCATTCTCTCAGCTCCGGTCTTGCGCACAGCGCCTGATTCCCGAAATTCGGAATGGAGAACTGAGTGAAGCGGGACGTGAAACGCTCGGGCATTTCGCCATGGAAGGGCCGGTGGAGTTCATATCCAGTGCAGAATTCTCAGAGTCGCCGGGACCGACCCTCTTGGACAGTGAAGAATTTCGCATGGCAGGAGAGAAGGGTGAAGGTTGGCATCCACGGGGGGAGCCCGCTTCGTCGCTTGTTTTGGTTCAATCTTTGCGGGTGGACGAGAAGCTCATCGGTTTCCTGCGAACAGAAATCTCTTTGGCCGATGCCTTGTCCAGAAGTGAGTCTGTACGAGGAAGTTTGCTCATCGGTGGGGCTCTTGTCCTTTTCCTTGGGATTATCGGCACGTTTTTCTTGGCGAAACATCAGGCAGCCTCAGTCGAGCGTTTGCGTGACTACATCGTCTCTTTGGCTGCTGGTGCCCATGAAGAACGTCCACCGATTCTTTCCAGTTGGGAATTGAATGAGTGCGTTCGAGCCCTGAAAGACATCGCCGCTGAATTGATGGCCCGCATCCAGAAAGGCGCCCGCAACAAGAAAGAGTTAGAGACGATCTTGGCAAGCATGGGCGAAGGCCTCATGGCCGTTGATCTTGACCACAAGATCATTCTCATGAATGAAGCAGCTAAGAAGATACTTGGGGTGGAAGCCCATGGCGAAATCCCATCCACCACGGAACAACTTTCCAGTGGCCCATTGATTCAAGAGCAGATTGACTCAGCAATCTCTTCCGGCACTCTTGTTTCTGCCCAACTGGAATTTGAATCTGTAGGGCTTTGGGTAGAACTCCAAATTGCGCCACTGAGGGACGAAATGAAGAGCACAAAAGGCGCTGTTTGCCTGTTGTCAGATGTGAGCACGATTCACCGCTTGGAAAACATGAGGCGAGAATTCGTTGCTAATGTTTCTCACGAATTAAAGACGCCTTTGACCGCAATTCAAGGAGCGGCGGAGACTATCCAAGGTGACCCATCGATGCCTGCTGAGGTACGAGAACGATTTGTTGGCCGCATCGTTCAAAATGCCATGCGCTTAGACGGCTTGATTAACGATGTCCTCGAGCTTTCCCGACTTCAGGCCGGCGATGAACATCTTAATATGGAACCCCTCGAGTTAGGTGCCCTGGCCCGAGAAAGTGTTTCTCTTTTGACCATGGCTTCTCAAACCGAAGGTGTTTCTCTGGAGTTGGTGGAGCCCATAGAGGATGTCCGCGTCTTGGGTGACCGAAGAGCTCTTAAGAGTGTTTTTGACAACTTGATTTTGAATGCTCTGAAGTACACCCCTGCTGGTGGACGAGTTCAGGTGGCCCTGACCAAAACGAATGGCTGCGTCACCTTCATGGTGAAAGATGATGGCGAGGGCATCGCCGCTGAACATCAAGATCGAATCTTCGAACGTTTCTACCGCGTTGATGCGGCCCGTTCTCGACAAGTGGGGGGCACAGGTTTGGGCCTCGCCATTGTCAAGAACTGTGTCATTGCCCATGGAGGTCGCATCGAGCTGGACAGTACCTGTGGCAAAGGATCGACATTTTTCGTTTCTCTCCCACAAGTTTCTTGAAGGTGGGGTTAGGCGTTCGGTGCGGGTTTGGCCCAAAAAAAAGCGCACCCTCTGGGAGGGTGCGCGTAATCGAGTCTTAGGATGGTCTCTTGCTCGGGACTTTCTTGGGCGACAACTAAGACAGTTGAAAGTCGGTCACGATACGTTGATGGAGCGGATGATTTACAAATTGTTGATGCCGTCCACCGAGCAAGCGATTTTCCCCTTCAGACCAGATTCGTTTTGTCTCCACCGAAGCAGGTGGAACGCCTTTCTACAACACAACTTCCGTACCAATAGCCCAACGATTTCAGATCTTTTATTCCTGCTATCCAGATTGTGGCGTAACACGTGGCCAATGAGGTGGTTAACGACTTATATGCTGACTTGCGGTGCGTCTTGGCAAAGTATCTTGCCAGAGAAGCATGGCTGAAACTGTCCAAATATGAGGACATTGGTTCCCAGAGACTGTCTCCATTTGGCGACGAACTGGAAAAGTCCTTTGACTGAGGAAATTCGATGAAACCCGCCTTTCTTGTTTTGATTTGTGTCCTTGTGGCGAGTCTTTCCGGTGCCGGAACTGCATTCCTATTGATGGAGAATCAACACGATTTGGATGCCATGGGAGATCCCTCCGACGCTTCTGAGATGGCTGCCACCCGGGCTCGACTTCTTGAGTTGGAGAACACAATGGAAGAAATGGCCCGAGAGCGCCGAGAGTCTCCAGTTTTGGAAATCGCGGCGTTGAAAGAACTTGATCGTCGCTATGGCAAGGAAGTGGCAGATCTGAAGTCCGCTGTGTCCAAGCTTAATTCCAAGCAAGGCGGGCTCGGAGGCAGCGAACTCTTGGCGTCCGTAGGCGGAGAAGCTGCGATCGAAGATGTGTTGAGCCGTGTTGTGGAAGAGGCTGTGGCCAAGAAAGATGCGATACGGCGGAAAGCTGAACGCAAACGCTGGACGCCGCTCATCAAAGCCAGAATGGAAAAACAACTGGAAAAGGCGATCAAGAAGCTCGACTTAAGGCCTGATCAAGTTGAACGATTCGAGACAACTGTTCGGGAATCCATGGACACGGTGATGCCGGCGTTAGGCATTGTCATGGATCCGAGCGCCAAGAAGCAAGAGAAGGTCGAGGCCTTTGCACAGATTGACGGGGCTATGAAGAAGGTCGACAACGATGTGCAGGGTTATTTGGATCCGAGCCAATACCAGACCTTCAATCAGGAACAAGAGAAACAAACCAAGCAGATGGAGCAAATGCGTTCGATGTTTGGGGCTGCGAACGGGACCAACGCGAACGGCAATGCGTCGAATTCCAATTGAATCACTCTCTATAGGAAGACTGACAAAAGAAAAGCCCCAGCTCCTAAGAGCCGGGGCTTTTCTTTTTGGGTTCGGACCGCCCTGCGCGACGGATAAGAACTCCAAGAGAGAGGTATCTTTTGCCAATAGAAAGAACGGCCCCAACCCAATTTTCGGGTCAGGATTTCTTTCTTTTCCTTTTCGTTTTTGACCTTCGTCCGATCTTCTGCATGGTGTCGATGAATAAGTAGTGGGTAATCTTGCGATCAGAAGTTCGCCTTTGACGCACTCGGCCTTTCACCAATATTTGCCCCTTGGCGGATTTACTCAGCTTTCGCTTGGTTTGCATGAAATAGGGATTATGGGTGGCGACGACAAACTGGAGTTTCTTGTAAGTAAATTTTTGTGTTCTGCTCTTGCTGGACTTCTTGAGAGGGATAGCGCTACCCTGCATGTAAAAGGAGACATAGTGGCCCTTTTCACTTTGTCCTTGGGTGCGAAAAAAACTGCTCAATCGTTTGCCTTTTAATGGTTCGTAGCTGCCGCCCACTTGGGCCGATGTTGCGCTCGAGGCGCACAGAATGAGAGCGATCATGAATACTTTGTGCATGCGGATCTCCTAAGGAGGGGGTGTCCACTTAGTAGACGCCAAGCTGAGGGAGGTGGACTAAGATATTTTCAACGTGAGTTGCCCAAGGTCGTGAAGGATGGGGACTGACTGAAATTTCTCGGGAATTTTTAGCCTGCAAGATCGAGGATTTTGGACAAGGGCGTTGGGCCGCGCATGGTCTCCTAAAGTGAGGCCCTTGGTGGGTTTCCACTTCGAATACGGGTTTCGAAAATCCGTTATGGAATCTCCTACTAGACAAAGGCGATTCGACCCTTTGCTGGACAAAAGCCAAACTCCTCTCTTGCAAATGGACGTTGCAAGTCGTTGAATCTGCTTCGAAATTCACCCGGAATGGAGTCCGAAATGCAAATCAATACGAACAAACATGTTGTCCTTTTTCTCATATTCACATGCATGGCGTCTCTTGCTGCTGGCCAAAAACAGCTCAAATTCAAGAAAGCCATTCTCTCCAAAGGCGCGACTCTCACTATGGCCCGTGACTCTCATAGCACCGCAAAGCAGGTGTTTGAGATGGGCGAAACTGTGCAGGAAAGATCGGAAGACAAGAAGTCGAAGCGCATCACGATCTTCGAAGTACTCGCTGCTAATGAGAAAGGGATTGTGCGGGCGAAAGTCACGTTTAAGACGATGAAAGAAACCAAGAAGTCCATGACGAGTCTTGGTGATTCGAACGAGAACAAGGACTTTCCTCTTGTTGGTAAAACCTTTACCTTGGATTGCTCGAAGGGATCGCTCGTCGCGAAAAATTCTTCAAACGAAGATGCAACGAAGGAAGAACTGGCGGCGATCGAGAAGGAGTTTGGCGAAAACCTGAAGAGTGGTGTCTTGTTCAGCCCCTACTTTGAGATGGACCGAATTGTCGGTGCCCGGGAGATGGCGGTGGGGGAGAATGTGAAAGTCGACCAGGAAGCGGTTCGGCGGCTGCTAGGAGTCAACGATTCGTCGAATAACTTTGGC
The DNA here is from genome assembly GCA_015485455.1 of Planctomycetota bacterium. Taxonomy (GTDB): domain Bacteria; phylum Planctomycetota; family DRQF01; genus S139-23. The sequence continues at coordinate 8,416 of WFTN01000582.1, forward strand.
TCTATGACTTTGACTCTCGTTAAGAAGAAGCGAGTACTTGGAGTCCCATGCGCTATCTTTGATCTCAAGCTTGAGATTGATTCATCGGAGATCGAAGCCAAAGGATTGAAAGTTGAAAGTGACATCAGTGGGCAATTAGTTCTTGCGCTGGATACGCTTTGGGCTGTC
>WFTN01000583.1 GCA_015485455.1 Planctomycetota bacterium
GGCACTAAGACCGTTGATACACCGGGGAAACCCAGCGAAGAGGAAGCTTTGGAGGACAAGTTCGCAGATCGGTTCCGCTGCCAAGTTGAGTCGGGCCGCAAGCCTAATGGCCAGGTCTCCCCACTTGGCACTCTTGACCATGGCGCCAAAGATCGCTGGATAAGTTTTGGCCTCGCTCTGAGCTGCGAGACTCCCGAGGGCATCTTCGAAATCTTTTTCGGTTGTTGGCATCAGCCATCCTTATCGGATGTCGATTGATTGGGGCGCTGACTGCCGACCATTGGGCAGCTCTATATAGTAGAAATAGCGTTTTCCAATTTCCAGCGGAAGGTCTTTCTTGCTGGGAAATGGCAGGAGGACATCGACCGCTGGCAGCTCACCGGTGGCGCTTGAATGTACGCGTTTTTCCATTTCAACGCCGACTTCTTGAGAATCATAAGTGCGGGAAAAGATCGCTGTGCCGCTGGACATGAAAACTAGGCTCAGGGTTTGATTTCCCGGGGGCAGCGTCGCAGAAATTACCATGGGGCGCGTGCTGCACTCTCCCTTAGGTGTCAGAATGATAGGCGACCCATCTATGAGAGCTTCAGCAATGACAACCTGCTTGGCGTCCAGTGGAGGTTTTCTTTTGGTTTCGTCTTTTGAAGGGAGAACGTAGAGGATGACTGCCAGTATGCCACCAAACAACAAGGTTCGTTTTGTGTCAAAGAACTTGCGACGTTGCCCATAGACGGAACTGCCAGGAAGCATGCCACTGGCGGTGGTGAGGCTGGGGGTTGTTCGAGGTGTAACAGCCCCACAGTTGTGTCGTTGCTGAAAGCCATAGGGGCTCCCGTGAGCTTTGTGTCGGGAGGAGGTTAGCCGCACTTGCTCTTCTAAGTAACGTCGGCATTCTTCTGAGGCTTTGACTTGGTCTAATACCGCAATGGTGTCCTCTTTATTCAAAGTGCCAGCCAAAAAGAACTTCACTTGTTTGCAGAAATGCTCATCCATGTCTCCTTGATCGGCAAGTTTGGATGAAAACCCAAGAAATTGAGGAGAGAATTGATGATCAACCGCGATTACCGGCGGTTTGATGTCTTGTAGTGTATCAACTCAAGCTCCAGCGCTAACTTGTGCTCAGTTGGGGTCAATGTTCCGGGGGTAGTTCCAAAGCCCAATTCATCGGCGATTTTGTCTGCCAGGAGACGGCGGCACTCGAATTCGGATTGTGGCAATTCTATCCAGGAACTGAGAGCTGCCATGGAGCCGCCTTGAGGGTGGGCTTGTAAGATGATCGAGCCGTGTTGGAGGGCACGGCCTCCTCGACGTCGCTTGGCTGAACCAACCAGCTTCTTGCCTCCGGCGACAATGTCCAGTTTGGTGGTTCTGGCGTAGCAAAAGAAGGGCTGTTCCCTGTGTTTGATTGCCGGTGGTGAACTTGAGGCATAACCCGCCGGGACACCAAGAGACTGCACGACACGAATAATCGCGTCATGGAGCAGGCGATAGGAAGCCTCAACTCCTTGATTGAATGGAAAGACCCCATCAACCCCCGTCAGGCAGTAGGTGACTTCCCTTCCATGGAGGATGGCCCCGCCGCCGGTGAGCCGGCGAACGACATCAATGCCATCTTCTTGCCATCTTCGAAACTCGGCTTCGCTTAAGTTGTCTTGGAAGTGCCCCAGGGAAATGCCGAATGGCTGCCACCCATAGAAGCGCAGGGTAAGCGGGTGGGAAGAAAGAAGTAGCGCCTCATCGACGGCCATGTTCCAGGAAGGACTCCCAGCAACAGTGTCGACTATGAGGCGCATAGAAATCTCCGCCCTAAGAACTCTGGGGGTCGGACCAACGGAGATCTAATTGGCGCGCTGCAAGCGTCTCATCCACCCGACGGACCGAAGTGGTATGGGGGGCAGTCTTGACCAATTCTGGATTCGATTCCATTTCGCCAACGATGACTTTGACCGCCGCGACGAATCGATCTAATTCGTGTTTTGGCTCGGTTTCCGTGGGCTCAATCATGATCGCTCCATCGACCATAATAGGGAAGTAAACCGTTGGTGGATGAAATCCGAAATCGATGAGGCGTTTGGCGAAGTCCTTCGTAATGATGCCATTGGGGAAATACTTGTCTGTGAACACCGATTCA
>WFTN01000584.1 GCA_015485455.1 Planctomycetota bacterium
AAAAAAAACTGAACTTACGATCGTTCTGGTAGCTGTCTGTTTCCTGGGCTTCTTTGTCACTGATGACCTTACAGGAGTCGTACTTGCTGGCTCTTCTCCAAGCGCACAGCAGGAAGAAGGAGAGTGGTTTGACGACTGCCAATGGGAGCACTACGTTTGCAACGACCAGCAATTAGTTACGCAGAATAACTGCCCTCCTGTAGGTACATTACTCTGCTACGTTTGCACACTTCAGAATGACGTCAGTATCCAAGTTTGCAAAGGCTGGGACACTAGTTGTGAAGAGGTCACTGGGGCAGCGAAGAGCTGCGGCACCATGAAACAAGGATTTTGCGAAGACGGTATTTGCAATATCCAAAGCAACGCCTCTGCCAAGTGCGGTAAAGTTTCTGACGAATGTGTCGATTCATAGGATAGGAATCAAAAAAATGAAGCCTTGGCGACGGACAACAGATATTCGAGCCACGGTTTCTTGAATTTCCTCTGATGTTTTCAACAGCGATCGTCGCATCTTTTCTTGGAGGTTTCGCCTTGACGGCAATCGGGCGTCTTTAGGTTCATAGTCTCTCCAAAGTGAAATCTTTTACGCAAATAGGATCAAAGGTATTGAAACCACATAGCATTCCAATCGACGATCTTGGCCGTTTGGCACCAACTCGGATATTCTTGTCGTTACTCGTTGCTGTTATTTCATACAGTAGCTCGATTATGGCCCAAGGCCAGACACCACAAGGCGAGAGTGCGCGCGCGCAAGTCGCAGAGAGTCTCATGGTTCGCGATAATGCGATCACGACGTATTTTTTTCCTTTCGTACTAAGAGAACTAAATTCGGGGAAGTTGACTTCAAGGATAGAGGGATACCTTGCCAGCGATATTCAGACATTTACTCAGTTCACGAAGAGTTATGATGCATTGGACGAACTCAGAGTCGTTAAGCACCTTGTGTGGGACGGAACCGAAGCGACGACTATGATTCACAGGAGCGGTAAGCGTTCCCTGAAGGTGATTAACTCTTCTCTTTCTGGCAGCCTCTACGTGTGCTCACCACTTACAATGTTTCTCCAACTTGGTCTGACCAAGTGGGCCGAAGGCTTAAAGAGTGACAAGAAAGACTTCGAGTCACTTGGGGAACGGGAGATAAGCGGGCGCAAGTGTATAGGAATTCGGATGGCCCTAAAACTGGGCAATGGGGCTGGTGTCGGTTCTCCTATTGATCTTTGGATTGACGACAAGGAGACGCTTATCATTTGGGAGTTGTCGAACTACGCAACCCTAGGCGAAGCCAAGGGACCGGTTGACCTTGACTGTTCGACACCTATGACTTGGCGAGGACGGGAATACGTTACGATAGGAAAGCTCACTACGAAGGTAGCGAAACAGTACTCGGGGATTTGGATTCCAACGAAGATCGAACAGATTGTCAAGCACAGCAAATACGTGGAGCAGCAAAACGTCGAATTGGAAGAAGACGGCGTCGAAATCAATCAACCGCTAAGTGCGGCGCTCGAAATACCCGAGTCACCGGCTGGAACATGGGTTAAGGATTCGATTCGAGATCGAGAATACAAAGTAAAAAAGGGCGGCGTTACTGACGGCGACGCACAATTTCTCGAGTTGCTCAGCGTCTTAGAAGGTGTCGCAGGTCGAAGAAACGATCTTCCGCTCCTGCGCCATTTCGGATTTGAGGAACATTCCGCGCGCGTCGGCGCGATTTTCACGTGCTGCCAAGTTTTGGAAGTACCAATTGACATGGACGCTATCCAAAATAAAATTTTTAATACCGAAGATCTCGGAGAAATATGCGAACTTCTCAAGAGTAACACCCTCTATGTCGAGGAGTTCTCGGCGCCTACCGATAAGCCTGTAAACTTGCCGTTAACACCCATGGTGGCGATATTAGAGAAGCGTGACGCGACGATCACTCATCCAATTTTCGCCTATCCAATGACTGGAAACCGCGTATTAATCGCGTTTCCGAATGAACGTTGGACAGTTGTCAGAGGCGAGTTGTTTCGTGCAGCTTGGACAGGGCGCGCACTGCTTTTCGCAAGATCAAAAGAAGAATTGGCGAGGAGTCAAACCCTTGCCATCAAGGGCAGATCAAAAAACAGCAAACCTCAAGAAACTCGTATTTCTACGCGAACTTTCATCGCCATTGCGGTGCTAATTCCAGCCGTTTTCTTTCTTTCTTGGCGTCGACGTAAATCCTTGGCGATTAGCAGTGGACAATAAAATGAAAAGAGTTTGTTTGAATGTGGCGCTCTTGCTTCTTGCCTGTATGGTCGTTGCCTCTTGCTCTAACGACTCTTCTCAACAAGAACTCGTGGATTTCGAGGTTGATGTAAAACGCAAGGACCTTGGTCGAATTGACGAGGGTCAAAAAGCGGTCTTTACTTTTACCGTAACGAATACTGGTCAAGGACCTATCGAACTCGGAATGGTCCGCGCGTCATGTGGATGTGCCAAGGTCGACGTGCCGAAAAAAGTGATTGAGGTCGGGCAGTCGTGCGAAGTGAAGATCATTGTTGATACAAGCGGCCGAGGAGGAAAATTTGCTGTCAATGCGGTCATTGGTGCAAGACCCGAAGGCGCAGAGAATAGAGGTGAATTTCTTCGGCAAGAGACCTTGTTGGGTGTCGCGCTCATTCACCGCACCGACATTTCCTGGGCCGATCCGCCCAATGTGTTTGTCAAGATCAGAAGTTGGAAGGACGTCGCGGAAGCCTCCGAGATGAACTTCCGCTGGAAGACACTGGCGGACATTCACCTCGACGCTGCCAAGACGAAAGTGAATACAACCTTAGGCGAAGTATCGGTGGGTAAACCTAAGATCAGTATTCTTGAGGCCGGGTTTCGGCAATTAGACCTGCCGGTTCGGTTTGCGGTTGGACAATTGCCTCCCGGAAAGCACTACGCCAAGGTCTCAGCCAATCTTGTGGCAACAAATGGGCAACAAAGGCAAGTTGTGGTCGCCGTGACCATAGAAGTTCTTGGCGCCGCGATCATAGAACCTCGTAGTCATTTCTGTGGCAGACTCACTGCTGGCGAGAAACGCTCGTTTACCTTCACTATCAAGAAACGTAAGGGCGGCTGGCAAAGGGAAACAGTGGAAGAGTTGAAGAAATCATTTAAGCTTGGTCCTAACGTTGAGATAGTTGATCTGTCATTGGTCGACGGGATAATTACTATTTCCATAATTGTTATCGCACCCAAGAAAACCGGTTCTTACCGGGACAGAATTTCATTTCAAGTAAGCGGAGAGCCGTACAAGATGCCAATCTCTGGTTTTGTAATATGAAATTACTTCGTTCTCGACGATCGCGAGTCGTGGTCATGCTCATCGTGTATGCTTCGCTGGTCTTTTATGGCGTCATTTTTCTTGAGTCGCGAGATGCTGAAGATTTGGCTCTTGTTGGCTCGGGCATTGGCGATTCGCCCAAGCCGGAAATCGGTCGGCACGATCTTGGCATACTTGAACTTGACGAGAGAAAAGATGCTGGATCACTGAAGTCTGCTACAAAGAAACGGGCTCTGCCGACCGCGTCCATCAAAGTGGTTGATGGAGTTAATGGTTCTAATATTGCAAACTCGGTAGCCGTGGTGACTACGTCCGTCGATCCTTTCTCGAGGCGATTTGAAGCGGTCAACGGTTTGATCGTGCTGCCGTTTGTGCCTCAGGGGAAGGAAGTGATTTCTGTCGAGGCTGCCGGATATGAGTCTCAATTTCTCGACGTCAATGCACTTAAGAACCAAGGTTCAAGCCCCCTTGTTATTTTATTGCATTCCGATCAATCTTTCTTTGTGAAAGTTGTGGGGAAGAATGGCGCGCCGATTGGACATTGCCGCATGGCGATTGAAGAGTCGTGGGGACACAAGGTCGTGCGCCAAGAGAAAAGGCCCGGGAGTTGGGAACTCAGAGGTCTGGCACCAAACAGTTCCTTTTGGCTCTATGTTACCGCACCGGCATTTGTCCCCAGGCGAGTTTTGACATCGATGCGTCTTGGCGGCAAGAACAGTATTGAAGTGATTCTCTCCAGCGCTATCACCATGTTCGCACAGGTCGTTGATGATGAAATGAGGCCGATCGCGGGTTTGAATATTCAGCTAAAGCCGCGCACTAATATTGAATTTGGACTCAAGAAGGCTTTTGCCGATGAGCACGGTAGATTCTTTTTTCGAAATCTCTCCGCAGGGCGCTATGAATTGATCATAGCACCAATTCTGAGCCGCATGATTGAAGTGCCGGTGGATTCAGGAGATCTGTTTGACTACGGACAAATCGAGATATCCGGGCTGCGAAGAGTGACTGTGAGTTTTCAGAAACCTCAGAATGAACACCAACACTTTATTTTTGAACAGAACCAGGAAATCGTTGGCCAGTGTCACTTCGGGACTGAACTCGTGTACCTACCAATGGGAGACATAGAGTGGAAGCTATATGACTCCCGCTTTAATTTGATCATTGCCACCGGGACTCTGACCTCGGCACAAAGAGAGATTACTCCTACTCATGGAATGACTGTGCGCGGCTATGGCAATGTCACGTTTTCCATTCCTCCTGAAGCCGAAGCAAAGAAAATTCATTTGGAGGTTGTGCGGAAACCCGACTCGAAAGTAAAGTCCCTCAAAGCTCGATGGCTGACGATAATCGACTTGAAAGTTCAAAATGAAGGCATGTTTGTTTTGCCTGTTGGACGTTATTTGGTCAGTTGTTCCGATGCTTTTTTCGCGGCTCAACTTGAGACCGTTGTTCAAGTGACAGAGAACGGGCAACATGTTCTTGAGTGGGGTATGGCTGCGACCGCTTCGATCGAAGGAATCGTCCATGGAATGGCCAAACTCTTTCCCGTTATCGCAACCGGAAAACTAAAATCAAGATCCGGGGCGACTTGGCAAAGAACGATTATGAATCCCGGATCTGGCAGTTTTCTCGTTGAGGGGATTCCCGTTGGCGAATGGGAAGTCGAGTTAAGTGGCGAAGCAATCGAAACAGAAATTCGCTCCGTAGCTTTATTAAGTGGGCAAGTTCATCAACTCGAACTGACGCTGCGCGCAGCGTCTTATGTCGACATGGAATTTAAGGACGTCATCGATGATCACGTGGATGTCCGCAGCGAGCTTGGCAAGAAGATAGTGAAAGTTCCCGAGAATGGCGTCGTTAGGATTCAACGTCCGTCTACCGGAGTATTGAGATTCAAGAATGCCAACAAGATTATCTTCTGCAACAGTCCGATACCTCCCAAGTTGAGTATCGATTTTGGCGGCACCAGCTGGGCTATTGATCTTAAAGATGTCGCCGACGTTCGGCGTGTCATTGCACTTGGTCCCATCGAAATAGCTGGTTGCAAAGGCAATTGGCTTGAACGCGGTATCTTGCAAGGAAAAATTGCGAGATTGGAAGCCGTTCATTTTCCGTTCATTCTCATTGCTCACTGCAAGGAAGGCGGACGAGTCATTGAACTGGTTCGAGGATCTGATTCGCCTGCCGCACCAACGATTTTAATTATTGACGCTGGTGCTAAGGCTTCTTTGATTGGCACAGAAAATGTAACGATTGCACCTGTGATGGGTCGAGGCTATCCCCTCCAAGCTCGGAAAGCTGGCGAATCTTGGGTTTGCGAGCTATCGATCGTGTCTCCAGCAAAAGTCATGGTTGTTAATAAAATGGCCAAAAATACCTATACGATCAAGCCTGGTGAGACGTTGGATCTTCGCATGTGACTCAACAGCCGACGATGCCTATGCCGCACCTGAGACCCTAACGGTGGCTGGGACGAGAGTTCTGACTAAATTGGGCATCAAAACAACGCGTGTTATCTTGACGGCATCGTGGTCGAGGCCACTTCAGGTGTGCAACTATGCTCCGTTGTGTTGAGAGAATGGCAATGACGATTCCGCCAAGATGTTTTTCAGTTGTGGAAGAAGGAAGAATTAGGCATAGCTCGCCCACCTTCCACGGCCAACGACTCTCGAGATACATGAGCCTGGAAAAGGTCCTCTTGATGCTCTCTACGAGTTCCGTTTGGTTTTCGCGAACAGATCAATTCTTTGACCGATTCGAAGGTCGTATCCATTTCGATGCTCTGATACGAATCGCCAAGAAAATTGAACAGCAAATCAAGAAGGAGTTGAAGGCGGCAAAAAAGAAGAACGAAAAACCAAACATAGAGAGTCGGATCTCATTTGTCGTTTTTTCTGTGGTGATCTTGCGCCATTTCTTTTTGGCCTTTTGCTGGTCCTCTCGTCACGCGCGGGCATCAATCAAAGAGAAACGCCACCGCCCGGCGAGATCTGCGGGACCTCCACGGCAAGGGGATTTTCGCAAGAATCTTGGCGGCGGCCGGAGCAACCTATACTCCTTTCTCCGTGTCCACTAAACTGGGGCAAGACTAAGTCAGTGACCCACTACATCAAAGA
>WFTN01000585.1 GCA_015485455.1 Planctomycetota bacterium
ATTTCGAGTCTTTCGGTGCCGCCCTTGGGAAGCACGGGCTGGTGGACAGGAAGAAAGTGAGAGATGAGCAACACCAAACAAAACCAAACGACAGAGCCTGGATCCCCCTGGGTGCCAGGGTGGGCCATCGGTCCTTTGTTGTTCGGACTGGCAGCGTGGTTCCTTTGGGGACCTAATCTGGACGATTTGCCCAACGCTGCAACCCCTGAGTTCGATCGGGCTTTGTTATCCGCAGCACCCCGGCGCGTTCCCATGACAGATCCTCCCACCATTAAGTTAGCTGGGAACGATGCCACTTGCATGCACTGTCATACCAGCGTTGTGAGTAAGAGTGACAAGCCTCGCAAGCTTCTGCGGCACCAAAACGTGAAGCTTAATCATGGTCCCAATGTGAAATGCTCCACATGTCACGCCTGGGAGAATCGTGACAAGTTGGCTGGCTTGGACGGCAGTGAAATGCCTTATGCCGATGTCGTGGATCAATGTGGCCAGTGTCATGTGCGCAAGCGCAAAGACTGGGACAATGGTATCCATGGTCGCACCAATGGATTTTGGGATTCGACTGCGGGAGAGCGCAAGAAGCTGACCTGCACGGAATGCCATGACCCTCACCACCCGCGGACGCCGGCGATGTCACCTGTGACACCTCTTCCAGGACCCAACACCTTGCGTATGCACCCGAACAAGGAATCACACAAATGAGTTGCTCGAGCAATGGCAGCATGGATAGGCGGAGTTTCTTCCGGGCCGCCACAGGCGCAGCGGGGGGCATGGCCGCCTTGGTTGCAGCCCTATCACCTCTGAAGTCTTTGGATACCTCTGACTTTACCGTCGAGAAATTCTTGCAACAGCATTACAAAGAGCTGGACGAGACCGAGATGGCCAAGGTCTTGGATCGCATCACCAAGGAAGTGGAAGAACGATACAAGGTTCGTCCGGACATCCGCGACATCAAACCTAAAGATGGTGTCGAGTTTGTTTATGCTTTGAACTTGGGAGCCTGCATTGGCTGTCGTAAGTGCGTCCATGCTTGCGTGGAAGAAAACAATCAAAGTCGCGATCCTGAAATTCAGTACATCCGCGTCTTGGAAATGCCTCGAGGCACGATTGACATCGAGAAGGGGGATCACACCTATGATCACCCCAAGGTGCCGAAAGACGACCACTTCTACATGCCCATCCAATGCCATCAGTGCGAGAACCCTCCTTGCACCAAGGTATGCCCTGTGGAAGCGACCTGGACCGAGCCCGACGGCATCACCGTTGTTGATTATGATTGGTGCATCGGCTGTCGTTATTGCGAAGCTGCTTGCCCCTACTTTGCTCGACGATTCAACTTCACAGAACCTTCTATTCCGAAGGAAGAAGTGAATCCGACCATGTCCTATCTTTCCAATCGCCCTCGTCACAAAGGGGTGATGGAGAAGTGCCACTTCTGCTTGCATCGCACACGCAATGGTCAAAATCCTGCGTGCCTAGAAGTCTGCCCCGTTGGCGCTCGCAAGTTTGGTGACATCAAAGATCCGAATAGCGATGTGTCTCAGGTGCTGAAGCACAAACGAGTTTTTGTCTTGAAGGAAGAAGTCGGCACGATTCCTCGATTCTTCTACTACTTCGATGAAGATTATCATCGTTCAGAAGAGAAAGGGGATTAATCATGGGTGCCTATCTTGTCTTTCTGAAACGTTGCTTTGCTCTGAGTTTCATCGGAGATTGGCGCTATCGCTTGTGGATGCTACTGCTGACCGTTGTGGCATTGTTGGGCCTGAACGCCTATTGCAAGCAGCTTGTTGATGGCATGATCACAACGGGTATGACCGACCAGGTTTCTTGGGGCCTTTATATCGCCAACTTCACTTTCTTGGTGGGGATGGCCGCGGCCGCAGCCATGATGGTGATTCCGGTTTACATTTATAAGAAGACGGCCCTTCATGACCTCGTCATCTTTGGTGAGCTCTTGGCGGTGGCGGCCATTCTTATGTGCTTGGCCTTTGTGACCGTTGATTTGGGACGCCCTGATCGTTTCATGCATCTGTTCTTGCGCTTCAACTTTCCTATGTCGATGTTGACCTGGGACGTTGTGGTTCTGAACGTCTACTTGATGCTCAACCTTCACATCTGTGGCTACTTAGTTTGGTGTGCCTATAAGAAGAAGAAACCCGGCAAGAAGTTCTATATGCCATTTGTCTTCTTGGCGGTGTTCTGGGCCATCAGTATTCACACGGTGACGGCATTCCTTTACGTCGGTTTAGGAGGGCGTCCATTCTGGAACGCCGCCATCATTGCCCCTCGCTTCTTGGCTTCGGCTTTTGCCGCTGGCCCGGCATTTATCATCTTGACCTTGCAGATTATCCGCAAATTCACTGACTACAATGTGCCCGATGAGGCTTTGGCTTTGCTCCGTCGCATCGTCACCGTGGCCCTCACTATCAATGCCTTCTTGTTGGGGTGTGAGTTGTTCACCGAGTTCTACACGGGGGCAGCCCACAGTATTTCTGCCAAGTACCTGTTCTTCGGTCTTGATAACCACCACGGGCTTGGGCGCTACGAAGCCCTGGTGCCATGGATCTGGAGTGCCATCGGACTCAACACCATCGCACTCTTGATTCTCTACACCCCGGCGGTAAAGAAGGTGGCTTGGTTGAATATCGCCTGTGTGGCCATGATTGTTGGCATCTGGATCGAAAAAGGCATGGGCCTGATTATTCCGGCATTCATCCCGTCACCACTTGGCGAGATTGTCGAGTATGCCCCAACTGCCAATGAGATCTTGGTGTGCTTGGGCATCTGGGCCTTCGGTCTTTTGGCCTACACCATTTTTGTACGCATTACGATTCCCGTCCTCACGGGGAAACTTACCTACGATCACAGCTATTCGTTGGAAACGGTCGGCACTGGGGAGTCCGACCAAAAGTCAAAGGAGACTGTCTCATGAGAAATCTAACCCAGTGGACAATGCGCGCCATTCTCTGCGTTTTTGTTGGACTCCTAACGGCCTCTATGGCCCAAGCGCAGGCCTTTGGTCTGCCGGAAGTCTCGGCGAAATCGAAAGAATGTATCGATTGCCACAAAAAGCAAAACGTTGGTATCTACCAGCAATGGGGCGAAAGCAAACACTATCGCGCCAATGTTGGTTGTTATGAGTGTCATGCAGCCGAGAAATCGGATGTGGATGCTGTCAATCACTACAACAACACGATAGCGGTCATTGTCTCCCCCAAAGACTGTGCACGCTGTCACGAGAAGGAAGTCAAAGAGTTCTCCGGTTCGCATCATGCGAAGGCCGGTCGAATTCTGGGATCTCTCGACAACGTCCTCGCGGAAGTTGTTGAAGGAAACCGCGACTTCGTCACACCTGGATTTCCCCATGGTAACTCTGCTGCTGCCGTCAATGGTTGTTGGCAATGCCATGGTTCTCAAATCAAAGTTCTGCCTGATGGCAAGCTCGATCCTGCAACCTATCCTAATAGCGGCATCGGCCGTTTGAATCCGGATGGAACTGAAGGATCTTGCAACGCCTGTCACACGCGCCACACATTTTCTGCGGCGCAAGCAAGGCATCCAGATACATGCGGCAAATGTCACCTCGGACCCGATCATCCTCAAAAGGAGATCTACGAGGAGTCGAAGCACGGTATCGCCTTCTTTTCGAATATTGACAAGATGAACCTGGATTCCAACAAGTGGATTGTTGGTGAAGACTATTGGGCCGCACCTACCTGTGCGACATGCCATATGTCCCAAACCAAGAATCAACCGGTTACCCATGACATTGGCATGCGGATCAGTTGGAACAACAGACCCAAGATTTCGGTTCGCCCCGAGGTTGCGGATGCCAAAATGGGACTTCCTGGTAAGGACGTCCCTTGGCAAGTCCGTCGCGCCAATATGAAGGATGTGTGCAGCAATTGCCACAACAAGAACTGGGTGGAGAACTTCTACATTCAGTACGACGGAATGATCGAACTCTATAACGAGAAGTATGCCAAACCAGGCATGGCTCTGTATGCTTTGGCTAAGAAGCTAAAGCCATATAAGGCGCCCTTCTCCCATGAGGTCGATTGGATTTGGTTTGAGCTTTGGCATCATGAAGGTCGTCGTGCTCGTCACGGTGCTTCCATGATGGCTCCTGATTACACCCACTGGCATGGAACCTACGATTTGGCCAAGACTTTCTACTCTCACTATATTCCCGCATTGCGGCACATGGTGAAAGATGGCAAAGAATCAAAGGACCCGGCCATGGTGAAAGCGGCGAAGGATCTTGATGCCAAGATCACTGAGACGATGAACACCAAGAATCACCGGTGGGCAATCGACAAGCTCGATCCGAAAGAAAAAGCCAGAAGAGATGCAGCGCGGAAGGATTTCCTAAAGCGCTACGCCAAGTAATTTCAGCGACGTAAGCAGAGAGAAAGAGCTGTGAAATGAAGCGACACGAGCCGACAGAACAAGACGGAAAGATTGCCCTGCGCGATCATGTGGTCGAGAAAGCCATGGCGACAAAGAAACGTCATCCAGATCTGAATGGTGAGGCATCCTTGATGGCTTACTTGCAAGATGCGGAGTGTGTTCGATTCGCTACGGACCTCATCTTCGACGCTTCCAACTTGCAAGACGGTGAGTTCGCCTGGGCACAACCGAAGGACACGGGGCCAAAAGATGGTTATCAGCTTTTTGTCCACCCGAAGTTTCGCTCAGACCCCGTTCTCCCTGCGATCGTTGCCTATCACGTGGCACGTATTAACTATGGCGAAATCGTCACGTCCGAGGAGGCAGAGCTTTACGGCTCCGCCCTCCTCGGACTTTCTGTTGATGAATACTACGCAAGCCTCTGCCGCGCAGCAGACAGCCTGGCCAGTTGTGGGGGAATGGGATGAGACAAGACATTGAAACCCTTGCTGTGGTAGGCGCTTTCGCCCGCATCGAACCTGGGGCGTCCGTGAAAGTCAGACAACGACTAAACCAGATTCCCGGAGTTGAAACCTTCGATCTAGACGACCAAGACCGCGTCGGAATCCTGATCGAAACCAAAGACGCCGCCGGGGCCGAAGAGATTCTCGAAGGGCCCATCAAGGCTACTCCTGGTGTTTGGGGAGCTTGGCCGGTGTCCGTCGAACTCGAAGAAGATCCAGACAGAATCGCCGAAGCCTGAGGGCAACCGGCAACGCCTTGAGGTCATGCTCAAGGAAAAGGAGCAGGTCATGGAAAATACAAGAAGAGATTTCATGAAGGCGGCAGCGATGGCAGCCGTTGTTACAGCCACGAGTAGTCAGAAAGCGATGGGCAAGGTGTTCGAAGCTCCAAGCCCCCTCAAATGGCACAAATCTGTTTGCCGATTCTGCGGCACCGGATGTGGGGTCATGCTTGGGGTGCGGGACGATCGTTTGGTGGCCCTTCGAGGAGATGTGGAGCATCCCACCACGAAAGGATTGGTCTGCGCCAAATCCTTGTTCTTGCCTAAAATCGTCCATGCCAAGGACCGTCTTAAGACCCCCATGATTCGCAAGAACGGCACACTCGTACCAGCTACCTGGGACGAGGCCATGACCTTGGTGGCCGAGAAGTTTGCCAGTGCCATCAAGAAGCACGGTCCAGACTCTGTGGCCTACTATGGCTCGGGCCAAGCCATGAGCGAAGAAAGCTATCTCGCCAATCGTTTGTTCAAAGGTGGCATCGGCACCAACAATGTTGAAGGTAATCCACGCCTGTGCATGGCCAGCGCCGTCGGAGGGTATGTTTCTACCTTCGGCAAAGATGAACCCATGGGAAGTTACGACGACATTGAACACGCCAAAGTGTTCTTCTTGGTCGGTTCTAACACGGCTGAATGCCATCCCGTCATTTACGACCAAATCTTGGCCCGCAAACAACAAAATCGTGATGTGTTGATCATTACCCTTGACCCGAGAAAGAGCCCCATCGACACCATCGCTGACGTCCATCTCGACCCAGTGCCGGGCTATGACTTAGCCGTTCTTCACGCTATGGCCTACTGCATGATCCGAGACAAGAAGCATGACAAGGCTTTCATCGAAAAGAACGTCCAATTCAAGATCGTCAAAGACAAAAAGCCCACCAATGTGACGTTTGATGAGTACTTTGAGTGGCTCAGCAAGAACTACACTCCGCGGCAGGCTGAGCTTCAGACCGGTGTCTCTCAAGCCAAGATCGAGGAAGCAGCGAAAATCTTCGCTGTGGGGCCAACAACTTCATTCTGGACTATGGGGCTCAACCAAAGAACCCGAGGTGTCTGGGTCAATAACCTGATGCACAATCTGCATCTCATCTCCGGGCAAATCGGCAAACCTGGGGCAACACCATTTTCCCTTACAGGGCAACCCAATGCCTGTGGTGGCGTCCGCGACACCGGTTCTTTGTGCCACATTCTTCCTTATGGCCGCGCCATCAAGAAAGCCAAGCACAGAGAAGAGATGGAGAAGATCTGGGGTTGTAAACCCGGCACCATCAAGCCCAAACCAGGTCTGCATACCATCGCCATGTTCCAGGCCTTGGCAAGAGATGAGGTGCAAGCCATGCTCATCTTGACCACCAACCCGGGGCATAGTCTTCCCAATGTCTCGGTTTACCGCGATGCTATGGGGAAACCTCGGCCTAACAAACCGTTTATTTGCGTCATTGACGGCTACCCCACCAGGACAACAGAGCTAGCCGATGTGGTGCTCCCAGCGGCCATCTGGTCAGAAAAAACGGGTGTCTTCGGCATGTCCGAACGCCGCTATCAACTGCACCCTCAAGTGATTCCAGCCCCAGCAGGAACCGTTTCAGACTTCGATTTCCTTCTTGATTTCGCTGGTCGCTTGGAGGCCCATGGAGTCGTCCCTAAGGGCTATGTGTCCAGTAAGTTCAAGACCACAGACGACGTTTGGGAAGAGATGATGTTGGCGTCGAAAGACACCGCATACGACTTCCGCGGTATCACAAGAGAGCGGTTGCGTAAGGAAAGGGGAGTGAGGTGGCCGGCCCCAACAGTGGGCCATCCTGGAACCGCGAGACGGTTCGTCAAGGGAGAAGATCCATGTCTCGATGCCGGCCCATACGCCGACCTCACTTTGAAGCCGGGCGAGACGAAATTTTACGCCGCCCCCAACCATCGAGCGACTGTATGGCTGAGGCCCGCCCTTGGTCCGGCCGAACCTGCTGACGCTGATTATCCTTTCGTTCTCACCACTGGTCGAGTCCTGGAGCATTGGCATACAGGCACTATGACCATGAAGGCTCGAGAATTGCGCCGTGCTTACCCCACATGCTTTGTTGAGGTGCATCCAGACGACGCTAAGAAACTGGGAATTCGAGATGGCAAGAAGATCAAGATCACCTCGCGGAGAGGTGAGGCTACGGTCAAAGTGCGGATCACCCAAGCGCCTCAGCCCGGCATGATCTTTGTCCCGATGCACTGGGAAGACGTTCCGAGTCTTATCAACTTAGTCACCATAGACGCCTTCGATCCTGGTTCGAAACAACCAGAGTTTAAGATGTGCGCTGTGAAGTTGGAGAAGGCATAGCCCGTGTTGTTCAGCTAAATTCGACCAACACCCGCAAACTGGATCCGAAGGAGAAACATCATGTATAGATGGATTTGTTCGAGCCTGTTGTGTTCGGCGCTGCTCCTCGTTGTACTGAGTTGTACAAGTCATGAGAACGGCGACGAGCCCCAGGCCATAGGAGAAGAAGCCACACCAGTTGTTTTGGCCTCACACCCGCCTGAGGAAACGACGAAAGGAGAAACTGAATTGGCCGAGTCCTTGCCAGCATCCCAAGAGGAAGTCAAGGCAAAGGTCCCGATGAAGCCCAAGCCCGTGGAAGCACCGGCTAAAGTTGTTGCTGTTAGGCAATCAGAAACGCCATTTGAGGACGACGCCTTTCCGCCGACCATCTCGGATAGCGCTTGGCACGCGTCCGCATGGCAACAAGACGATTGTCTGCGTTGCCACGAAACGGGCGTTGGCAAAGCACCGGAGATTGTTCATCGGGGCATGTCACCAATCTTGAAGACGGCGAAATGCCGCACGTGCCATGTTGAGATCCCCAACGAGTTGCCTCATTGGGGTGCCAAGGAAAAAGCGAAGAGTAAGATCGCAGAAGATCGAGGCTTCGCGAGCTTTGCATTTCCTCCGTCAATACCGGCTTCCCAGTCCCACAGGAAGGCTTGGCTGAAGGATGATTGTCGTATGTGTCATGACAATGGCATCAGTGGGGCTCCAGCAATTGTCCACAAGAGAATTCCGGCTATTGCTCTGGAGAGTAAGTGCCGTACATGTCATGTCCAGGTGAGAGTTATTGACGCCACGCGTTGAGTTTTGCAATTCATGAGGTCGCCGGGGCCATGCCCCAGCGATCTCATGATTGCCCAAACCATTCTGTTTCAGGCTTTGAATCGTGCCTAAGGGATCCTTGCGCCTTCGATGAGGCCCAAGAGTGCCTGTGGTTGCAGGTTTGCCTGGGCCAGAATCGACAAGGATGCTTGGAGCATGATTTGGTTTCTGGTGAACTTTG
This sequence comes from Planctomycetota bacterium, assembly GCA_015485455.1. Lineage (GTDB taxonomy): Bacteria > Planctomycetota > DRQF01 > S139-23. Next base: position 8,518 of record WFTN01000585.1, read on the forward strand.
CGCTTTCTTTGGCGTAATCCAAGTCGGTGATTCTTGATCGAGCTGCTTCCAGATTCTCCGCTTGAATCCCAACAAAATTAAGGCGTGATTCAAGGCTACTTTGGGCTGCACCAAAAGTGCCACGAATGGATGCCACCGAATTGATGGCAAGGTCGATGGCATCGATGGCACTGGCTGGGTCAGCCGAGATACTCAAACTTGAGAGGCCAAGGGTGGAAGCATTGGTATTTGAGAGTCCGATCGAAAAAACATCACTCAGGCTCGTTCCGGAACCTATTTGCAAGTCGATGGAAGAAAGAGATCCGTCCAGCAAGTTGAGTCCGTTGAAGGACGTGGTGCTGGCAATCTGATCGAGGCCGCTGCGCAGCGATGAGAATTCGCTTTGTAGAGAGGCTTGATCACTTGAGGACAAGGTGCCGTTGGATGCTTGAATAGCCAACTCCCGGAGACGAATGAGAATACTTGAGCTTTCGTCCAAAGAACCTTCGGCAATTTGGGTGGCGCTGATGCCGTCTTGAATGTTACGGGAAGCCTGGGCTAAGCTCCTGACTTGCGCTCTCAAGCGATCGGCTATGGCAAACCCAGCGGCATCGTCGCTCCTGAGCTTTTGACCAGAGGAAAGTCGCCGGAGGCTCTTGCCCAATCGAAACTGCGCTTTCGCCAGATTGCGCTGGGCGTTGATTGAAAACAAGTTCGTATTGATGCCAAGAACCACAGGATTCCTCGAGTCGAAAAGAAGTGTCTCATGTTCTTATCGACCTGATACCCACTCACCCCAAGAAAGTGAAAGTAAAGGGTAATCATGCAGCCTCATCCATAGGAGAAATCCTGCGGCCCTGGCTCTTTCTCTTACTTAAGCGATCGCACCGTCGAGCCCGATCAATCGCCTGAGAGTTCCCACTTGGCCTACGTGATAACCTTCGTGCCAAGCCAATCCCAGGAGGATCCCCCCGATTGTGGCGCCGAAAATCTCGTGAGGGCCATCGGGATTCGCTTTCTTGAGGTCCGTATCCGTTTGTTCTTCCAGCCACGCCACAAGAGTTTCGGTGTGCGCGTGAAGAAGTGCGTGTATATCTTCCATGGCTGTTGGATTCGTATTGGCTGCGGGACTGCTGCCCCGGCCGTAGGCATCGGCTCCCTCTTCTGTCCAAGGTAGCTCAAGTCCGGCGACTTTGGAAACTGCGCGTCGTGTGCTGAGAATGTGGCCCAAGACCCAATTGATTGTGCTTCCGGCCCCGGTGTCTTTTAGGCTTGCTTCTTCGCTGATGCCTTCAACGTTCTTGGCTAAGGCAAAGGAATTCAAAGTGAAGATCTTGGCGATATCTGAACCGTTCATGTTTCTCTTTCCATTTTATCTTCAAATGTTTGGTTGGAATTCAGTCATTCCTACATCGTTCGGCAAACGATGACACCGCCTTGGCCTTACCACAACCAACATAATTTCCCGATTGCAACGAGGAGATTGTTCCTGATTCGGAAAGGGAAATATGCCACGACAGGGAGCTGCGATTGTCTGCTCTTTGTCTTCACGGCCATCAGTTTAGATGAGAAGAGAACACAGTGAGCGGTCAGTAGCTGGCCGAGGGCAAGAGCATGTTGATATCGTTGTTTGGGTTTTTGGTCTTGAACTTGATGTCTTCGCCCATTTGCTTCAACGACCAGGCGCAAGCGTTTCGAGCCATGTTCTTTTCCGATGACAATCGACTTCTCACACGCTTCACTAGATTCGATCGGGTGTGGCTCCCTATGGCGAAATAAGCCGCAGCTCTCACTTGCGCGTTTGTTGATTTCAAACACTTGAGCAATGCTTTGCTGTAGGTGTCATCCCAAGTGCCGTCCGCAATGCGATATAGAATGCTGATCTTGTCAAGGTCGCCTCCACTTCGGAGCACTTTTGATAGGGCCTTTGAGACTTCCGTATTTCCACTTCCGCAGGTCATGACTGTTTGTATGAGGATAGATCGAAGTTGTTTCTTCTTCTCTTTCTTGAGCACCTGAAGAATAGGGCTTACGCTTTCCACCAAACCGATGTCGCGAATGGCTTGGGCCAAGTTGGTGCGAATCTGAAATCCTCTTTCTTTGCGAAGAAGCCGATGCAGTTGGGGCAAGTACTTCACTTGACCTTCTTGGCCCATGGCTCGGATGGCTTCTAACCGTTTCGATTGGTCGACATCCTTGCCTGTCTGTTTGATTAAGAAGTCTATGACAGCGGGGTGTTCCTTCACTGCGACTTTTGACAAAGATGCCCGACGTTTCATCATGTTGTTGCTATCGGCGTCCGCGAGTAACGCTCGGATTTCTTCGAGCTCCGATCGTGATTCTGTGGCTAGTTCTTTCGGGAGGGCATGGGACTTGTCGAAATAGTGAAGGGCCTTGTGCATCTTTTTCTTCAATTCGTTTGCAGACAAGAGCCAGATGTGGCGCAGTAGAATCGTTTCGCCATTGGGGTGAACGAAAAGGAATTGAGGAGCTGATACCTGCCCCGATTCCATGTATTCGCATCGGGCTGCGTATTCGAGAGTCTTGAGTTGCTTGCGGCTCAAACGATGGGAGATGGATTGAACATAGGCCTCACTGGTTTTTGTGTCGCCTTTGTTGTCACCAGAAACGTATTCCGCGTAGGCCAAGAGGCAGACGAAGTTGCGGCTCAAAGCGATGAGATCCTTGTCCAAGAAATGATCGCCGCAGATGGATTCGTTGGCTGATTCACCTCGCAGGATGAAGGCGACCATGATGGGGCGGTTTTCCTTCTTGGCTTGCTTGAGGGCTTTTTCGAAATGAGGTTGCCAGTCAATGCCCTTATAGGAATCTTCCGCCCCAGCTTGTGCTTGGGCCATGGAGAACAGGCAGAAACTCGCAACACAACTCAAGATAAGATTACGCATGTGCACCCCTCGCCTTCCGCTTCTTCCTAAGAAAGCTGAATCATCCTTGGCCTTCACAGGGATAGACGCGAGTCTTCGAGGATGTGCCACATCTATTTTGGTTTATTTTTCTGGGACCAAGAATTCTGTGTCGATCAGGTTATGGCTTAGTCTCTTCGAGATCAAATCTACTTCGGTGACGTTGTCCAGTTAAGAATCCGGATTGCTTTTTGGTTGTGGCCAAACACGGTTGCGGTGATGGATTTGACTTGGGTGCCGTAGAGAAGTGCACGGAAACCATCGCCATCGAGGGAGAAACGTTCAGTTTCCTTCCAGTTTGCCATGCGGGTTTTGCCATTTTTGAGATATTTAATCTTGTACTCAACGAAGGCAAACTGATCGAGATGACTGATAGGGCCTTGGAGGCGAATGATCCATTCGCTGATGGCGCGATTCCCCCGTTGCTTGTTGCTCCAAAGTTGTTCAACGGTGAGCCTCGTTTTCTTCATCTCTTTGGATTTGAACTTGAATACTTGAGGGGGGAGGCTGGAAGTACTTTTGTCGGCGTATTCGAGACTTCCTTTGACTGCTCTCGGCGTGCTACGGAGTTCGGTTTTTTCGAAGTTCGGGAATCCGTCGCTCGAAATACCGAAACTACCGAAATGAAGAGAGGTTGGGGTTTGCCCTTGATGAGCTGCCCCTGAGATGGAGTAGCTAGCCAACCAAAGGGGCTGATTTCTGAAGTGCCCCCAGAAGCGGTCCCGCCCGTGGAGCTGCAAGGAATGGCTGCTAAGAGATGGGAGGAATGCAATGATGGTTTTTTCTTTTCCCCTTGTGAATTGGATGGTGGCTTTGACCTGGACAGGGCCTTGGTCTTTCACGGAGCAGCCCCATTTGAATCCACCGAAGAGATAGCCATGCCCCTTCATGATGATGGGCTTTTCCTTCTTCGAGGCGATCTCGAAGCGGACAGATTTGATGGAGCTAATAAGTTTCGTCGGCCCGGTGATTCCTATGACATTTCTTTGCCTTTGGATTCCTAAACCATGAAAGCGTTTGGCTTGGCATGATCCAAGGACAGTTCTTGTTTCAAAACTGCCGTCTTTGAAGACCAGGGTGACGGTGAAGGCTTGAGGGCTGGCATAGGTGGCAGAGGCGCGAAAATCCTTGTTGAATCGAACGTCAGATTTCGTTGGGGTGGCGCTAATTCGAATCAAGGCATGACTTAATTTTGCCATTTCGGAATCGGGGCCTTCGACTTGAAGTCTTAGCCGAAATAGGGCATTGCCACCCCACTCTCCAGTGAATCGTTCAATGGCCCGAATGTTTATCACCGACTGTGGGCTGTTATTCCAAGAGGTCGAAGATTGTGGCACCCTCGTGATTAGCGTTTGGCAACCACCATCCACGTAGTGCAGCCGTGCTTGAATCGGGCCAGGTTCTTTGGCGACCCCTTGAAAGCGCCATCGAGGTGAATTCGTTCCGTCCTTCAAACTCAAGGTCGTTTGCCATTGATGGGGGAAAGGGATGTAGACTCTTGGGTCCCCGGGATTTTTTCGGGGAAGAATCAGCGATGGGGCTTGGTAGACATATTGGACAGTATGCGCCGATCCCCACCAAATGGGACCACCGATCTTGGTCCACCAAGTGATGTCCTTATGACCATCGACGTATTTCGTGACTGACGCAAGACGCTTATCAAGAAAGGCCACATCGACTGCTGGCCGTGGTGATGTGAAAGTTGCTTTCTTCTCGAAAGAGACGGTCTTCAGTTTTGCCTTGGCAGACACGGTGATCGTTTGACTTAGGCCCTTGAATTCGACGGCAAAGTCACCGTGTTTGTCTTTCTTGCCCTCGATGAGGTGTTTTCTGCCCTTCTCGTCCTTGCAATGGAAAGTCACCTTTTCGATCTTATTTGTTGTGAGCCAGTCGCCACTGAGTCGGACCTGATGATTCCAGGTTGGGACTTTGTTCTTGCTCCGACCGGCATAGGCGGATGTTCCGTAGAGTTCCACTCTGTGGGGACCGTCGTAGGCCGTCTTCTTGTCAGGAAGCTCCACCCACTTCTCAAGCACCATGGTTTCACGCATGTTGCGTTTCCAATGAATGGTTGCCCGAGCCCGAAAATCCTTGGAGGCGACACCAGTCATTTGAAAACCGTTGAGGTAGTTTTGGCCGCTGCGCACAATGAATTGGCGATGGCCTTGGCTTCCGTCAAGCTGCCATACGACCCGGTCGACTTCGAAATTGGCCAAACCCACAGGGATTCGAAGGTGAAGTCTGTACGCCGATCGGCTTCCATCGCCAAATTTGTGGAGTTTTGACTTGAGAATGACAAGATCGTTCGCCGGGTCTGAGAATGTCTCTGAATCGTATCTTCTGAGGGTCTCTGAGCCATCGAAGAAGATGAAACGTACGGAGATGGGTTCGGGAGATTCAACAGTGAACTCGCGCCTTGCGAGCTTCGATTTCTGCCCCATGGGATTGATTTCTTGATGCTCGTCACCGATGTCGATGATGATGCGGTCGACGCTTCGGATATCCGCAACCGATCCATGAAAGTGAATGATACGAATCCAATGGGGGCGTTTGCTGTTCCCTTGGCTTGTATCCATGAGACCCCAGTAGCGGTCTTCCACAGAGATGGACACACTTCTTTGTTGACCTATGGGCGGGTGAAACGACACGGGCTGCCTGAGGGTGCGTTTGCTTCCGTCTTGAAATACGAGGTCGGCAACAAGCTGGTGCTGCCCACCAAGAACGGCTGACCATATTTGAAAATGTCTCGACGAATCATCCGTTCGCAATTTGCTCGGCAGTTTGTTGCCCAAGCTTGGGGCATGCCATACGACGTCTCTTACGCTTTGTATTGCTGCTTTGGAGCCTTCTAATTCGGCGTAGTAGCGATACAGCGTTTTCTTTTCCTCTAAGTGATAACCGTTGGCTTCGCTTCGAACCCGAATCTTGAGCTGCTTTGGTGCTTGGTCAGTCTGGGTGCCCAAAGTCCGCTTGTTCCTTTCGTCTTCAAATGCAACGGCTAACATGACAAAAGCTTCGCTGTTCTTTTGTGGCTCGAATTTTTCGAATGCGTCATAGCCAACCCAGCAATAGCCACCTTTACCCCAACGACTGCCCCAGGAGTTTCTCAGGAGGAAGCCACCGATGTCATCGTCGAAGCCAACGATCGCCATAGCATGGAGAGCGTGGCGTTGATTGGGCTTGCGGCGCTTCATGCCCCAGGCGTGCATTTCTTGAGTGTAGACCTGGAATCGGCCTGAGAAGAATCCGGGGGTCAATCGTACTCCCAGTGCGACAGGCATATTCTGCTGCAAGACCATCTTGATTTGCTCCTTGTTCTTGAGCAAGTAGGTGGCTCGGTTCTTGAAGTGGGCTGCCTCCTTGAATGCGGAAGGGGAAGGTTGAGTCTTGAAGTCCTTTGCGATGTAAGGATTGGTTTTCAGAGTCGCCGCTCCGGACTTCTCCATAAGGCGACCAAGGGCGATGAGATTGGATCCTTTGTCTTTTCCCGAGTTCGTTTGCGAGTAGAGAAAGCTAGGCGAGAAAATAGTTTGAGGTTGATCAGCCTTCCAATCTTGGTCAATTGTCTCCAAGAAGCTCTTGATGGCTGCGGCTGTCCAGGCAGAGCAATCGTTCATTGATTGCTCGCCTACTGGTGGAAAGTGCCGCCGCAGATCAATGCGCTTAACCACAGCCCCTCGCGGCGCTGGCTTGTGGGTTTTGCCGTTCTTGATGTCCTCAGCTTTCGGCACCCGTCCGCCGGTTTGCGCATGAGAATCTGAGGGAGCAAGGAGAACCATCATGGCCATCGTCAAGAAAACTCGAATTAGGTTGGGAGAACACCATGGTGCCAAGGTGGAAGAAGTGGTCATGAGGAGTGATTTCTCCGTTGTTCATTGGGCTATGGTGGCGAGCAGAACTGCGGGCGGAGAGCGATGATTTGTATGGCACCACTTCCGGTGGGAATTCTAATCCTGTCCGTTGTTTATGGCAACGGGCAGTTTGGCTTGGGCACACGTCGATTCAGGGTTTGTTTAGCATTCGCTCAACTGTCACGACTTGTTCATGACCCGTCATTTTCTGGGGCACATGGGCGTGCACGCGGTGCTTTCGGAGCGTGCCAGCAACGAACATTTTGCTTGGCCAATTCTGCCTCGAATGACTTCTGCTTGATCTGAACAGACTTCTCTATTCGATCTATGTCTTTGAACTTCGGTCAAATGAAGATTCTCCATAGTTCAAAGAAAAGAGGGCAGCCAGTTTGTGGCCGCCCTCGATATTGGCTCTTTGGATGATCCCGTGAACACGACTTGGTTCATAGAATCAAGCATGTCTCACTGAATGTCGCCAAGTAGAACTAGGGTGTCATGAGCATCCGAATCCCGTTGGAACTTCTGATGGCAGGGCTACTTTCGAACATCTGAATGTGGACGAGTGACCCAGCGATGAAGGGTGACTGGCGGGAGACGTTTGGCACTTGAAGTTCGCCGAGGAGGTCGAATCCGAAATTGCCAGTTTCGATGAGATTCGTGCTGTCAGATGCGACCAAGAGGGGAATGCCAAAGATAATGAGATCTGCTGGTGCAAAGCTCAAGCCAACAATGCCAAAGCCGCCGGGGGTTCCACCAGTGCATGACAAGGTTCCAGTAAGCGAGTTGATGTCTCCGCTGTCCGGCATCCAATTCAAATCCAATTGAGTATCCCCTACTTTGGAATCGTATTTCAGGATGGGCAAAGTTGGAGCAAGATAGACGCGCACATTCCCAGAGTGAGGAGCGTTGTCTGATTCAGCAGACGCCCCGATGATGAAGTCGGAGAAGCCGTCCAAGTTAATGTCGCCAATGATTGCAACCGATATTCCTTGAATGGATTGAAACCCTAACCCTGGGAGGTTGTGGAGAATTGCTCCATCCTTTCCCGAAATAATCGTCGCACGGCCTCCATCGACGAAGCTTGCATCACTGAGAGGAGACCCTACGATGATGTCATTAAAGCCGTCTCCGTTGACATCTCCAGCAGGCCCTAAACGGCTGCCAAATTCCTCTGCCGCGTGCTGCCCTGAAACAGTGAAGATCGGCGCTCCATTGATGCCAGAATAAGCTCTTACTTTTCCTTTTCCGGCAAGGCTGAGCCCAACACCAGGTGCGCTTACAATGAAGTCGTCATAGCCATCCTGGTCGATGTCGCCAATGGAACCCACAGCAACTCCTACGCGGGTTCCTGATGGACCAGTGACAACATGAAGGGTGGCACCATTGGCACCTGAGAATACTTTTGCTTGGCCTTGGAGGCTGAGCCCAGCGTCTGCGGCGCCAACGATGAAGTCGGGAGTGTTGTCCCCATTTACATCACCGCAACCTGAAACCGAAACTCCGAAAATGTCTCCTGGGGCTGACCCGAAGATAGTATAGAGAACGCTTCCGTTGGCACCTGAAAACACTTGGATCGCCCCGGCATTCACGCCAACGAAATCTGAATTCGGAACGCCCACAATGAAGTCGGCTGAACCGTCTCCGTTTAGGTCATCTACCCCGGAAACGGAGAAACCGAATTGGTCTCCAGCGTTTGGACCGAAGGCTCGATGAAGGAGGCTGCCGTCAAAACCAGAGTAGACGTCGGCCCTTCCGGCTTTTAGGCCCATTGTCGAGTCGCCAGGAGCGCCAACAATAAAATCTGGGAAGCCATCATTGTTCACATCGCCGGCGTTGCCGACGGAAAAGCCGAATGAGGTGCCTGTCATGGGTTCGATGATCTGATGGATCAAGGAGCCGTCTGCACCTGAGTACACGCGAACACTCCCAGCAGTTGGATTAGTTGCCTGATAGTGAAACCCTGGAGAGGCCACGAGAATATCTGGAATACCATCACTGTTGACGTCACCGAGTCCAATGGCTGCCTCTCCTAGGTGTTCTTGCACGTTGTTTCCAGAAAATGTAAACGCAACGGTGGGCTGCGCGCTCAAATTTTGCCACGCGCATAGACCAAAAATAAAGACAAAGGCGAACTCCCGCATAAACAAAGCTTTCATGTTGTTACTCCGCAAGACAATTGTTGTTGAAATCTGAGAACTGTGTCGACTCAAGAGGTGATGACTCTCGAGTCGGATGAGCAGGTGATGGTGATGTGGAAACGCCTATGTGTCGCCACTTTTCCAAACGTGGAGAAGCACAAGGCGTGCCATTCATGAAGCACGTTCTTTGGTCGTTTCCTCCGGTGAAATCGAGGTTGACGACCAAGATGGGCCTTGTATCTTTAATTGCTCTTAATATCTCGCCAGTGTGTTACCCGAGGGTTACGAGTCAGCAAGAAAACGCCTCACGGGTTCATCGAAAAAAAAGCCCAGAGTTTCCTCTGGGCTTCTTGTGGATGTGGATGACTCAGGGCAATTGTGGACTGGCCTCGTCCTATTTCGCCCAGCGATCGTTGCGACGGTTGTTGTCGACAGCGCATCGATCCGGGTCGACGGTGGCTTTGATCACCTCACCATCGAACTCTAAGACTTTGCTGCGGTCACCCTTCATCCAGAAGGTCACAGGAATTGTCTGTCTGAGGGTGGAACCATCGGCCATGGTCACTTCAACTGTGGTGGGAGCGGTGGCGGTCCCCATGTCAGCCACAGTGACGAAGGATTTGCCGTCTTTGAATTCGACGTTGGTAATCGTCTGATCGAGGGTCCAAGTTTCAAAGAACCAAGTGCGGAAATACCAACCTAAGTCCAGGCCTGAAACACGGGAGAATGTTGCAAACAGATCTTCTGGCCGTGGGTGCTTGAAAGCCCAATTCTTCACATAGTCTTGGAGTGTGCGATAGAAGGTGTCTGCTCCGATCATGGCACGGAGCTGGAGAAAGGCGGCGGATGTCTTGGCGTAGGTGGCGATACCATAGGCCATGGCTCCCACGCCGTAGTGGTCGGAGTGGGTCATAGTGGGGCGCTCCCAGTCTTTGCCTGCCATGGCGGCGTATTGAGCGATCTCGCCTTCGTCTGATCGATCTTCTTTCCAGTAGTCATTGGTTGCAAGGGCGGTCAAAGCGCTGGTCATGCCTTCGTCCATCCAGGCGTAGCGTTTCTCGTTGCTCCCGGCGATCATGGGGAACCACATGTGAATCAGCTCGTGGGTCACGACTCCGTGGATCGATCGTTGGCGGTTTCCGGCGGCAATGGTGGTCATCATGGGGAATTCCATGCCCCCACCGGAGGCACCTTCGCAGGCGGAAACGTGGGGATATGGGTAGGGGTAGACGTGCTTCGACATGAATTCGATGGTGTGGCGGGCGTAGGCGGCGGCGTCTCGCCAACCCCGCTGAGCTTTCTGACGATAAACTGCATGGATCATGCTTGTTTTACCGTCCTCAGTCTTGGCATGAGTGGCATCCCACATGTAGTTATTGGCGCAACCAATAGCAAAGTCGCGCACGTTTTCGGCAACGAAGCGCCAAGTGAGTTTGCCATCATCGGCATCCGCCATGATGCCTGGCTTAGCGACCTCTGCGGCGGTGACGATGTGAACAACGTCTTCCGTTTGACTGGCCATTTCTAATCGGTCCCTGGATCGGGCGCTCAAGACCTCCTCGGCATTTGCCAGCGAACCTGTGGCCCTGACTATGAAGTTACTCGGGACGGTGAGAGATACGTCGTAGTCTCCATATCCCATGTAGAACTCGCCGCTGCCCATGTAGGGATCTGCCACCCAAGATTCGACATCGTCGAAGACAGCCATCTGTGGATACCAGTACCCCAAGTAGAACAGATCTTCCCCGATCCGTCCGTTCCTAGGAGCTCCAACTTTTGGGACTTTGTATGACCAGGGAATTCGTAGAATGACCTTTCCGCCAGAAACGATTTTCTTACGGAGAGAAATACTCAGCACGGTCCCGGATCTTCTCAGGCGCCGAACTCCATCCGTGGGTTGCATAGTGTTTGGATCCCACGTTGTGACATCCCCCAGAGTGACGCCCCCTGTGATTTCGACTTTCTGTGATCTGGGCGAATCATCCCGATGGAGGTTTTGGCGCAAGTGGACTCGCACAGACCGAAGACTTTTTGGCGAGTTGTTCAAGTAGGTGATGGTCGCGACCCCTTTTACGATTGCAGTCTTGGGATCTAAGCTCGCGACTATCTTGTAGTTAGCGCGGTTGGTCCAATAATTCGGCCCTGGCTTCCCTTCTTTGGTTCTGGTGCCTTTCTCAAGGGCCTTGGTGAAGGCGTGGGTGTTCTTGGGAAGAGCATAACGCTCACGACTGTCTTGAGCGGACAAAGTGCCGGTGAGCAGGGTGAATAGGTACAGAGAAAAAACAAAGGAAAAGGACCGCATGTAGACCTCCAGAGTCATCGAGAGAATAGGTGTTTCTTAGCTTACGCAGGAACTGCGACAATACGTCGAATAAAGCTGGACACCCTAGACGCAGCAAAACCCTCCCGGGAAAGCGTGACAGCCGATCAACATTTCAGTATCATACCAGCCTCAGCAACGTGGAGAGATGATGCATGACTTGTCGAATCGTTCTTTTGTGCCTTGGCCTCTATCTCGGTTGTTTTTGTCCTTTGCAGGCACAAGACGACGAGAAGGCGTTTAACGCCGATTACGCTAAGGTCCTCAGGTTCACAAAGATCAATCGCTGGACAAAGGCTGGGGATTTGCTCGATGATCTACTGACCAAACATGCAAGCGCTCCTTATGTCTTCAGTCGTAGGCGCGAAATCCTCGAATATCTCGAACGCTGTGCCTTTCACAGTAAGTATCCAGATGCCAAGCCCAAAGACGTCGTTTCTGGTGACCTCAAATCGTACGATCCTAAACGAGGCACCATTAAAATCACCTACAATGGTAATTTTCGCGATTTCGAGCGCAGCAATGGCCTTCGCATTCACAAGGCCAGGCTGACAGGGCCCGCCACGATTGAAGTCTCCGGCCCCAAGCACCCTATTGGCAAGCAGCTCATGGTCATGATCGATAGCTACAAGGATAACGCTTATACCGTTCTCTTCGGCTGCGAACAGGAGAACGATTCTTGGTTTCCGGCTCGCCTTCGTGGGCTCAAGAATGGCAAATGGGTTGATCTCGATTACAAAGAAATCTCTCCGGTTAAGGGTGGCAAGAAGTTTAAGTTCAAAATCAAAGTGAAGTCCACTTCGATCCAAGCGTCCTACAAC
>WFTN01000586.1 GCA_015485455.1 Planctomycetota bacterium
CTCACATTCTCCCCGAAGTCGAAGCCACTTGTGACCGCGTCATCGTCATCCACGGTGGGCGAGTTTTGGCACAAGAAAGCATCGCGGATCTGAAGAAAAGAGACGAAGTCGACAATTTTTATGTGAAGGGCAGAGGGGACTTGAAGGACATGACTGCACATGCCGTGGAAGTTGCTTCCATCCAAATCAAGGAATCTCTCGATTTGGGTGGCGGAGTGTTTTCTTTGAAGTGTCAAAGTGATGACAAAGAAGGTGGTCGTTCCCGAACCATAGCGAGCCTCGTCGAGAATGGTGCAGGTATTTTGGAAGTGAGGAGTGACGACCTGAGCTTAGAGGAAGTCTTCCTCAAACTCATTAAGGATGATGAGGGCTCGATTTCATGAGAGGTTTTGTCATTCTTCTGCGAAGAGAATTGCAGTCCACATTCACTTCATTCGGCTATTACGTTTTGCTGGCGGTGGTCTCAAGTATCACGGCCTTCTCTTTCTTTGACCAGCTCGTTGTGGTGGGCTACGACACAAGCCGCGCGCTTTATGGTTCTACGATGTGGCTCTACATACTCACCATGGCCCTCACACCGTTGTTAACCATGAGACTGTTGGCGGAAGAAAAACGATCGGGTTCTTTGGAGTTGCTCATGACGGCTCCGGTAGACGATGGACAAGTCGTAACGGCTAAGTACGTATCGAGCGTGATCGTTTTTGCCACATTCATGGCGCCTATTTGGGTCTCTCATCTCACATTGGCAGTGTTTTTCGACGGTCAGATTGATTGGGGGCAGCTCGTTGCCATGTCTTCCGGGGTTGTGAGCGTTGCTCTGATCTATTTGGCCCTCGGAACTTTGGCTTCGGCTATGAGCCGGATGCAATTATGGGCGGCACTTCTGGCATTCATGGGCAATTTCTTGATGTTTGCTCTCGGTCGTTTTCAATACCAGTTTGAAAGCGGATCAACATGGGCCAAGCTCTTTTCCTATGTCGACTTACAACGTCACATGCAAACGGCAGTTCTTGGCCTTATTGACTTGAGACAACTGGTGTTTCAATTGTCAGTGACCATCCTGATTCTCTATTGGACCACGAGAGTTGTTGAGTTGAGGAAATGGCGATGAACGATCCTCGGGTACAAAAGGAAGCATTCGACGGCCAAGTGCGCTCCAAGATTGCGGCCAATGTTCTCTTAGTTTCGAGCCTTGCGATCTTGGTGGTTGTCTTTGTTAACTACAGCATGTACGCCCTCGGCAAGAAAAGAGATCTGCGCTTCGACCTAACTCGTAATAAGTCGCTCTCCCTTGAAGACGCGACGAAGAAATTCGTCCGAGGGATCAAAGACCCCCTTCAAGTCTATTTGGTGTACGGCATTGATGAGCACATGCAGGCGGCGGCCAAGAAGACCATTCACGATCGTAGCTTCGATACGGGATATATTGATCGCTATTACCGGCCTTGCCTCACTCATATGGTATCCAACTTTTCTTTGATGATGGACGAGGTGGTGGGACATAGTGAGAAAATCCACACTCGAATCATTGACAGCGAGATTGAGCGGGATGAGCCTATATCATTGCAGAGAAATCTGAGAATGGCACCGGGCCAGATGCTCAATCATGTGGTCTTCTACAATCCGAAAACGAAAGCGAAGAAAGTCCTGAGCCTCTATGATTTCTATGAAGTCGACTTGGGAGGACCAGACCCAACCCTTGGTTTCATCCCCCCATCGGTCACCGGAGATTTCTTGGAAACCCGCATTGTCATTGGGTTGCGCAGCGTGGTGGAAAGAAAGCAAGTTCGCATCGGAATCGCCGCCGGACATGGAGAAAGGAATCTCAGCAGTGTTGTTGAGACTCTCAAGAACGACAATTTCGAAATCTATGCCGTAGAACTTTTGGGGGACAAGCCCCAGATACCAAAAGAGTGCGATTTGTTGATGATTTTCTCACCGTCGAGAACCTGGCCAACTCAAGCTCTCTTAGAGTTGCAAAGATTCGTCGAGGAGGGGGGACGCGCATTCTTGGTGCAAGGCAATGACACCAAAGAAGCGTTTCCAGATCTTCTTGAGCGTTTGGGGGCACGTATGATGGCGGTCCAGGTGGGACACGATACTCTCAATCGCAGACGCTTCGGCCGCTACTGGCTCTATGGCTCGGATCTTTTGCGACCAGCTAAAGGCCCGCCACACGAGATTACTCAAGCAACGGTTCGAGAACGTCTTCCTGTCGACCTCGGCAATTCTCATGCCTATTCTCTATTGGAAGACTATGAACGGGATCGTGTTAAACGTTCAATTCTTCTGCATTCCACCGCCGGTGCCACGGCCATGCCTTGGCGTTTTGATGGACGTCTCTTTCGACATGCCCCTGAAGCCGGAGTCACGAAAGGTGACTTCCCTCTCATGTTGGCTTTGGAGCTGGAAGGGGAAAAAGGGAAAGCACCGGGAAAAGTTGTGGTGGTTGGCAGTGACGATTGGTTGAAGGAAGGGCCTCTTCGCCGCCGTGTGGAAGCGGCGAATCTTGATCTTATGATGAATTCGATTTATTGGCTTACCGACACGAAACAACTCATCATGGGGACACCCAGACGTTTTCGTGGTTCTCTCGTCAATCTCGAGGGCGGCCGAGAGCGCAGTTACATGTTGCTGACCGTCGCCATTTTCCCCGGACTTTTCTTGCTCTTCGGGGCACTCGTATTCTTTTGGCGGAGGCGCTAACGATGGCGAAGAATTCCTTAGTCATGATGATCGTCCTGGTGGTTCTTGCTGCCGTTGCTTCTTTCTTACTTCAGCAGGAAGAAGAACAACCTGCACCCCTCACCAGCCCACTGACCAAGATTGATTTTGGTTCTCTCAAGAGTTTGACTTGCACCACCAAGGCCCATGGGAGCTGGACCATCCGCGCTCATGGCCTTGATGTTGAATTCGTAGCGCCTGGTGTGGCTGGGGGAGTCCCTGTTGCGGTCAATCGAAACATGTATGGAAGGGTTGTTGGTTTCTTGCAAGATGCCCGACCTTCAGGGAGCCGAAGGGTGGCCGACCTGAAATTGGCAGAATGGGGTTTAGAACCGCCCAATATTGAGTTGTCAATTGAAGATGGCAGCGGGATTCATGTCTTCGAGATCGGACAGCCTGACCTCAATCAAGAAATCTTGATTCGAGCCAAAGGGGACGAATATGCCTTTTCATTTCCTGCCCGTGTTGTTGCGGATCTGAGTCGTGAGCCCTTGTGGTTTCGAGATCCGAGAATGTGTGACATCCCAAGCCACCTTGCGGAACGTTTCGATTTTCAGCGCCGAAATGGTGAGAAGTTCGCCTTAGTCAAGACAGCAACCCAATGGTACGTGGAGTTGGGGGATGGTGAGCGACGACGAGCCAAGAGTTCGTTGGTGGATCAAGTGACTGTAGCGCTTTCAGCGGCTCGGGGGCGCCCCTTGAAAGCGAGTGATGCCGAAAAGAAACTGGATACC
>WFTN01000587.1 GCA_015485455.1 Planctomycetota bacterium
CCTGAGATTCCGATACAGACTCGGTGATTGGCAATAGACCACCCTGGTATCCGAAGGTCTGGCGATACCATGCAAGCAAGTGTATCGCCGGGTAATGATGGCTTGTTTGCACACCCGATTCCTTGAGCGACTGACGGAAAGCCGAAACACCTAAGTCAGCTTTTAGAATTGTTGACATGACGTGGCAGGAGGAACCATTTGATGCTACATTTGAGTCGAATGGGACGACGATTTCCTCTACATCGGTAAGAAGCTGGCGATAGAGTTGGTCGAGGGTTGCTCGCTTTTGGTTGCGCACCTTGAGCTTCTCCAATTGGCAACGACCAATAGCACTACGAATCTCATCAATACGGTAGTTGAATCCCAATGTGGTTACATCATAGCTACGGGCCTTACCGCTGTGACGATCGCTGGTGCTCGTCGTCATGCCGTGGGAGCGTAGCAATCTCAATTGATCGGCCAGCTCAGCATCGTTGGTAGTAATCATGCCACCTTCCCCGGTGGTCATGTTCTTGTTGCTGTAGAAGCTAAAGCAGCCAGTTGCACCAAAAGTTCCACAAGACTTGCCTTGCCAATGGGCACCCGGGGCATGGGCTGCATCTTCGATAACTTTGAGGCCATACTCATCGGCCAGGGCATTGATGGCTGGCATGTCGCATGGATAGCCAGCGTAATGGACGACTAAGATCGCTTTCGTCATCGGCGAGATCTTGGGCTTGATCGTCTCAGCAGAAATGTTGAGGCTGAGTTCGCTTGCGACATCGGCAAAAATTGGCGTACCCCCCGCATGGAGAATTGCATTGGCCGTGGCGGAGAAAGTGAGGGAAGGACAGATAACTTCGTCGCCTTCTTGGATGTCACAGGCCACCAAACTCATGTGCAGAGCTGCGGTGCCATTGGCGACAGCGATGCCATGCTCGGCTCCGATGTGAGCGGCGAAACGCCGCTCAAAGTCCTGGGTAATGGGGCCCATGGTTAGCCAGCCAGAGTCGAGAACGGCCAAGACGGCGTCTTTCTCCTCAGCTCCGATGCTGCTGTCAAACAGGGGTACCTTCCACATAGGGGCTCCTTCACAAGCTGTTTATCCTCAGTAGGATAGCACATATCAGTGGCCCAGGAATGAGCCCAAACGGGGTGTTCCATGTCGCCCCCATGCATAATTAGTCGGCTAAATTCGCTCCTAACTTGGGTTTTCATTCATGCTATTTGGTTGAAAGCCCGATTCTCAAAGAGGAAAGCAACGAGAAATCTATGAGAATACTCGCCATTGGCGCACATTTTGACGACGTGGAGATTGGCTGCGGTGGCAGTTTGGCCAAACACACAGCCGATGGTGACCAGGTGGCCGTGTTTGTGGCTACCCATTCAGGTTACGTCGGTCTCAATGGGAAGTCCCTTCGGGATGCGGGAGTTGCCCGGGCCGAAGGAGAGGCTGCTGCCAAAATTCTGGGGGTAGAGAAGCTTGTCTGCGGAGAATTCGAAACCAACAATTTGGCTTGTGACGAGGCCTTGGTTGTGGCGATTCGGGGCTTAGTCGACCAATGGAAGCCGGATATTGTCTATGGGCATTGGCTGGGGGATGTTCACCTTGATCATCACAACTTGGCCCGTGCATCTCTTTCAGCTTGCCGGCATATACCCACGTTTCTTTGCTATCGTAGCAATCTCTATCCCGGATCTGTGGTTTTTGACGGGCGCTTGATTCGAGATATTTCGGAGTCCTTTGAGCAGAAAAAGGCAGCTTGCTTGGCCCATGATTCTGAGATCGGCAGAGGGCTTTCAGCTTTGGTTGAAGAAATACTCCTGGCGAATGAAAGGGATGCTCGCGCCTTCGGATTGAGGGCTGTGGAGTGTTTTCAGGTTATCCGCTATTTGGCCTAATTTGGCACCACAAAACGCCTTTTCTCCAGCCGCCTCATCTTCTTTCTCGATTCTACTGAATATTCATGCTGAAGCCGCCGATAACTCAAATCGTGGAACCGCATGAATATGCACCTTTCGGGGCTCATTCATGAGATCGAGGTCATGGTTACTTGGGGCCAACTGGGGAAAGAAATGCCGCGCAGCACAACGTCGATTCGACCGCGAGAAGAACAGCTCAAGAAGGACTGGCAGGGGCACAAGGACCAAGTCCCAGTGAATGCTTCTCAATTCAGTTTCGATACGATGAGTCGCGAGGAGGCTTTCCTCCACGCCCAATTTCCAACAATCAAAGAACGCCAGCGCTACGATCACTATCGGTCTGAGTGGTATCGTAGGGCCAAGGAGTTTGATCCCGGTCCTCAGCCTCTGGCCGTCACTGTTGAACTTGTGAGCACTTGCAATTTGGGCTGTAGCATGTGCTACACCATGACGGAGGAGTTTCAGGATGCAGCCGTTGGAGCCCAAAGGATGTTGCCTTGGCCCGTGGTGAAGGCGGCCATCGATGAATGCGCCAGCTTGGATGTTCCGTCGATGCTCTTTAGTTGGCGTGGTGAATCATCCATGTATCGCGGGCGGGACGAAGATGGCAAAGAAGTTCGTTTTCCGGATGTTTTGAAATATGCCCGGGAGAAGGGGATCTTGGAGATTACCTCTCTCACTCATGGCCAGCTTCTTGACGACGAGATGATAGGGGCTCTTGTGGAAGCCGAGCCTAGCTGGATTAGCTTCTCTGTTGATGGTCTTAACACAGTCTACAACAAGATTCGTACGCCGAAGAACAAAGAAGGCACGGACTATGATGCCTTCGAGGTGGTCGCCAGCAACATCAAGCGACTTGTAGCCGCACGAGATGCCGCTGGTAAGACACGGCCCCAGATCCGCACAAACACGATTTATCCCGCTATCGCCAAAGACCCCCAGGCCTATCATGACTTCATGAAGAAAGCTGGTGTGGGCTGGATTACGGTAAATGAACTCTTGGATTTTCGCGAAGATGACTTGCCGGATGATGTGGTTCTAGACGACTGGGCTTGCCAGTATCCCTTCCAAAGACTCACTCTTTCAGCCAACGGTGTTCTTTTGCCCTGCACCGGCGCTCACAACGAAGAGCAGAACTTAGTTGTCGGCCGCTACCTTGGTACGAATGAAAAGAAGGTGCGCGGGGAAGACGGTGTCTGGCGTACTGTCAAGAACCCTGAGACAACAATCGCGGACGCTTGGCAGTCAAAGAAACTCAATCAGATCCGTAAGATTCATCAAGACAATCGTCGCTGTCAATTGCGGGGATGTGACTACTGCCGACATGGCGTTGAAAAGCACGGCGCCGAATGGGTTCCAGACGACTGGGACATGGAAAACATGGAATGGCAAGGAGGCGTGTGGCGGGAATAAACCCACGAAAGAAATAACTATGAATATTGCTGAATTTGAAATTGGCAGCCAAGCCTACGTGATCGCAGAAATTGGCTTCAACCACGAAGGCAAGTTGGATCTCGCCATTGAAATGATCGAGGCCGCAGCCGCCGCTGGTGCAAACGCTGTTAAGTTTCAGACCTATCATGCCAATCAATTGGTGTTGGACTCTGTCGCCCATTTTGATGTCATTCGCCATGGTGAATTGGATCGTGATGCCCATGTGACACTGGCGAATCGCGCCAGAGAGTTGGGCGTACATTTCTTGTCAACGCCTTATGACACCGGGAGCGTCGACATGCTTGACGAATTGGGCTCTCCGGCTTTCAAGATTGCTTCGATGGACCTAACGAATCTCCCTCTCTTGCGTCATGTGGCGTCCAAGGGTAAGCCAGTCATTGTGTCTACGGGCATGGCGACTGATGGGGAGATCAATGAAGCTTTAGAAGCACTGGCCGAAGGGGGCTGTCATGATGTTGTTCTCCTGCATTGTATTTCGAAGTATCCCACTGACCCCAAAGATGTTCATCTGCGCTCAATGACGTGGATGGCCGAAGAGTTCGGGACCCATGTTGGTTGGAGTGATCATGTCTTAGGCAACGATGTTGTTCTCGGGGCCATTGCCTTGGGCGCTTGTGTCATTGAAAAACATTTCACTACAGACAAGTCTCTGCCTGGTCCGGACCATGCTATGTCCCAGGACCCAGAAGAGTTGGCCAGCATGGTGCGAGGAATCCGTGTGATTGAAGCCGCTTTGGGTTCTGCTTGCGTGGACGAGAGCCGCCCGGACCGTGCGGAAAGTCGTCTTTATCGCCGTGGGCTTTTCGCCAGCGGTCCTATTGCCAAGGGTACAGTGATCACAGATGCCATGGTGTCTTGTGTTCGGCCAGAAGCTCAGTTGGCACCGTGGCAGCGCGCTCTTGTAGTTGGGGAAGTGGCTCAGGTGGACATTGAAAAGAACCAAGAATTAAACCTAGATCTCGTTGGCCAAGGGAGCCCATCATGATTGAAAATGGAACAACCGCTGGTGTTATTGTCTCGCGTTATGACTCGACTCGCCTGCCAGGAAAAGCTCTGGCCGACATCGGCGGGCGACCATTGATTGAGCGTGTTATTCGGCAGATGAAGCAGGTCCGTTTCCTTGATGAGGTGATTCTTGCCACCACAACAAAGTCTTCTGATGACGAGTTGGTGGAGATTGCCAAAGGCTTGGGAATTCGTGTTTTTCGCGGCTCATGCGACGATGTCTTGGGGCGCGTATCAGAGGCGGTGAAGAATTCTGGCTGCCAGTCCGTTGTGGTGGCATACGGCGACAATCCCTTGGTTGATCCAAAGATCATCGAATATCTTGTGTCTTTTGCACAACGGGAAAACGTGGACTACGCCTGGATGCCTGGTTTGCCACTAGGGGCTGACGTTGGAGTATTTTCTGCAACCGCTCTGGCCCGTGCTGAAAAAGAGGCAAAGGGTCCCAATGAACGTGAACACATCAACGCCTATATCACGAAACATCCGGAGAAGTTCTGCTTTGGACGTCTAGCAGCCCCCGATCATCTTCATCAAGATCACTTGCGGCTGACCATCGACACCGATGTGGACCTGGAGTTGATCCGGGAAGTTGAAGATGAATTGAGCCGGCGCAATAGTCCTCTTAACCTGGGCGAGGTGTTATCCTTGGCTCATGAAATGCCGGAAATGTTCGTGGTCAATGCTGACGTTGAGCAAAACTTCGCCACTGAAGATTGGCAGAGAATGCGCTCTGGAAACTAACCGTTTTTGTTCATGATAACTGTGACGCAAGGTTCGTTTGAAGGATGACTCGAATTCTCTTTCGTGTTGATGCTGGTCAAATACTCCATGTCGCCATGGGCCATGCGTTTCGATGCCTGGCTTTGGCAGAAGAGATGAAGTTCTACGGAGCTGAGTCTCTTTTTCTTATGCGGGAGGAGCAGGCGGGGAATGACTTCATTCGTAGGCGGGACTTTCAAGTCACTGTGTTGAGCGAATCAGCCTCTGCCCATGAGGAACTCGCAGCCATGCAAGCACTGAAGCCTGATGTGGTTGTTTTCGACTTGCTCCAAACACCGGAAGGGATAACACAGCAGCTTCAGCAAATGGGGGTCATTGTTGTGATTCTCGATGACCTGGGGCAGAAAACCTTGAGGGCGGATCTCTTGGTGAACGGCAGCCTCATTCAGAGCAATCATGTCTATGCTGGGGAAATTGGTCGACAATTGTTGGGGCCCCGATACGCAATTCTGGGTTCTGACTTCGACAAGAAACGAAATAGCCGTGCCAAGACCGGGCCGGTCAAAGAGATTTTGGTGACCATGGGGGGGGCAGACCCCCGGGGTTTTACTCCCATAGTCGCTAACTCTTTGGTAGAAAATGGTATAGGAGAGCATATTACTGTGGTGCAGGGGCCGGCTTTCGCCAAGGCCACAGTGGTAGAAAACGCACATTTTCGGATGAAAACCCAGGTTCGGGTGCAAGAAAATGTACCGGATTTGTCGATACTCATGGTAGCGGCTGACCTTGTCGTTTCGGCTGCTGGCCGAACGGCTTACGAACTTGCGGTGACTGGAACACCCTGTGTTTTGGTGCCCACCGCAGCTCATGAAGTAGATGTCGCGGAAGCGTTGGTGGCGGTTGGAGCGGCGCAAGCTGTATCCTCCGCCGAAGAGGATTGCCTTCGCCGGGAATTGGTGGGACTGGTTGCAACAGCATGCGACCCGAACATCAGGATTGGCATGGCGAAAGCCGGCAGGAGATTTATTGATGGAGGCGGCCGCCAGAGAGTGGCTAAAGCCATCAACGATCTTGGTCGAAGCCGAGCGAGAAATGGTTGGGGGAAAGACTAGTGCACGTATTGATCACCGGCGGCGCAGGTTACTTGGGCAGTGTCCTCACGCGTCACCTCTTGAATGAGCAGCATGAAGTTCGCGTGTTGGATAGTTTGCTTCATGGTCCGCAGGATCATCTGAGTGATCTTGCAACAGTCAAAGAATTCGAATTCATCGAAGGCGACATTCGCGATGTGGATGTGGTTGGTTCCGCCTTGTGCGGCATCGACGCTGTGGTTCATTTGGCTGGAATTGTTGGTGATCCCGCCTGTGCGAAAGAGCCAGAATTGGCTCAGGAAGTCAATTTTGATGCCTCAATCCAGCTCCATAGTTTAGCCGTGTCTGCTGATGTGAAGCGTTTTCTCTTTGCTTCGACTTGCAGCAATTACGGCCGCATGCTTGACGCTACGGGGTATGTGAACGAAAAATCTGAGCTTCGGCCAGTCTCTTTGTACGCTCGGTCGAAAGTCGAGTTTGAGCAGTATCTTTTGGCCAAGTGTGAGCATGGTCTGCCACCAACAGGTATGCCTATCCTTCTGCGGTTTGCCACTTTATTTGGCACATCGCCGCGGATGCGCTTTGACCTCACGGTGAATGAGTTCACCCGAGATCTCTTGCAAGACCGAGAGCTTGTGGTTTATGGCGAGCAATTCTGGCGTCCTTATGTTCATGTTCATGATGCGGCCCGGGCTATTCTGTTGGCTTTGGAAGCTCCTGCTGAAGACGTGGGCGGAGAGGTATTCAACGTCGGTGATACTTCCGAGAACTATAAGAAGGGGCAGTTGGTTTCAATGATTTGCGACGCTGTCGGGGGCGAGCTTGAGATCGAGCGCGTCAAGAAAGACGAAGATCCTCGCGACTATCGTGTCAGTTTTGACCGAATCAAAAAAACACTGGGTTTTGAGATCACCAGGACGGTCCCACAAGGGATCCAAGAAGTTATGTCGTCTCTCACGAAGACCCGTGAGCTTGCCTCCTGACTTGATGGTTTAAGCCGAGCAGTTCACCCACGCTGTCCCAGCAAGGCGATTGTGAATGAGTTGGGCTAAGGTCTGCTTCAAATAGACTCAATACTCTTGAATACCCATTTGGGTGTTCAAGTCTCGGCTCCCAGCGGTCGATAATTATGCAAGAAGAACCGTGGGAGCGATCAACATGCCTTGTACAAAATTCCGGCCAAGCATCACCCGACTTAGCCCAAGGGGCACAGGTGCCGACTTGGAGATTCGCTGCGGCCGTTGTGATGGCACGTTTTCGAGCCAACAGTATCTGGTCTGTGGTGTTCCCATGGGAAAGCATCATTGCCCTCATTGTGGGGAAGATCAGGATATCATGCCAGAGCTCTATGAGGCCGCTCTCCACCAGTTCTGCCCCCCCAACAACTCCGGGACGACGGGGTTTCCAGACCTACGCTTTGCAGCGGCTGCACCCCGTGAGGTCTTACCCAAGGATCGGAATGCCTGTTCGCCTTTGACGATTCTATATGCTCCAGCGCACCCCATAACCCATGGTGAGTTGCACGGAGATCTGGCCCGCCGCTCGATTGCGCTTCAAAGACGACTCATGGTCATGGCTGAGGCAGTCGGTAATTCTGTTCAGATGCACTTGCGGCCTGACCCAGAAGAACGTGTCAACCGCACTGGCTTAGTCGATGAATCTGCGTTGCGGGAGTCATTTTGTCAATGGTCTCTTGACTTGGGAGTCAAAGTGCCTCGTTTCGTCTCTGGCGCTATTGAGGAAGTTCTAGCGAGTACGGATTTGCTCATTACCCACGTTGGAGCTCCCTGGATCGAAAGTGCATTGAGCGCCGGGATCGAAGTGATGGTACTTCCCTTTCTTCCAGGGTCTCAAGGAGAGAGAATTGCAGCCGGGGCTTTGTTGCTGCGAGATAGTCAACTGGACGATGCGGTTATGCACTGGGTCGAAGGGCAAAAGGGGCGGCCTCAAGAGCCAGCGGCCCCTGAAGTTGTGATTTCTGAACGTGATCCCTATGTGCTTCGTGTCTTGTTCGCCTATCGAGAAGATGTGGACAATGACGGTGGGGCAGCTGTTGTCATGAATGAAACACGTAAGGCATTGCAGCGTCGTGGTTGCCAGGTAGATGTCACCTACGACATCAGGCCGGATACTTCGTCCTATGACTTGGTCCATTGTTTCAATCTTTGGAATCCTGAAACGTCGTTGAAACAAATTGACCACATTCACCAGGCCGGAACACCCATCGTATGGTCGCCAATCTACCTCGATCTTTGTGAATTGATGTGGGCTGGTCCTTTCTTGATGTCTATTCAACGCTTGCCCTTGGATCAACGGCAAGATATGTGGCAAAAATACGAGAGTGGATTTGGGCAGTTGGGGGATTTCAGCCGTTTTGCAGCAAATGAGGTCCATCCAGGTTACTTCGATCGCGTTGCAGATGCGCTCAAGAAAGTGGATCACGTTTGCGTCACAAGCCAACACGAAGTGGCGACCATTTATCGCCAGACAAAAACCATGTCGTTTCCCTTCAGTGTTGTTCCTCATGGCGTCCAAGCCCAACCGTTTCGAGAGGCAACGAAAGATCTTTTCATTAAGGTCTTTGGTCTTCGCGACTTCGTTCTCTGTGTTGGTGCCTTAGATCGTCGCAAGAACCAGCTTATGGTCGTGGAAGCGTTGCGAGAGCAAGATCTCGACATTGTCTTCATTGGGCCAGCTTTTGAGGTTGATTATCTTGAGGCAGTGCAGAAAACGGCAAGCACAAGAGTTCATTTCTTGGGCAAACAACCCCAGGCTATTGTGGCTTCGGCCATGAAGGCTGCTGCGGTTCATGTCCTTGCCAGTTTCTCTGAGGGTGCGGCCTTGGCCAATCTTGAAGCTGCTGTTGCTGCTTGTCCCATGGTGGTCAGTAACCGTTCGTCGGAATTTGAGTATTTCGCCGATGCGCCTTATTACTGTGATCCCAGTGATCGGGTTTCCATCCGTGAAGCTATTTTGCAGGCGATCAAGGAAAAGGACGTGCGCGAACGGGCTCGGTCAATCTTGGCGCAAAGAGTCGAAGCGATTTGTGACTGGGATCGGGCCGCAGAGTTGACTGAAACCATCTATTCTTCCTTGAAGCTCGCCCACAGCCGATAAAGTTTGAACGGTGTTGGGCGCTATGCCTAGGCTGAAATCGCCGGGGCTTTTCCGTTTATCCATGTAAGCGATGGTGTTCTATTCGTGAGTTTTGACCTCGCTGCGCCAGAGTGTTCTGGGCTAGCTCGGTGAATCACTTGCTGGTTCTTTGCTCGGCAAGTTCAAGTAAGAGATGGCGTAGTTGCGCGCCGATAGCCTTACGGTCAAAGCGAGTGAGGATGTCTTGGCGGCCTTGTGCTGCGAATTTCTTGAGCAATGGGACCTCGCGAGCGACACACCGCATCAAGAACTGGAGATGAGGGATATGAACCTCGGCCCAATTGTGTCCAGCAAACCAAGCTGCTTGGGACACCGCTTTGGCAGAACAAGGAGCCAATTCGAAATCGATAGGGAGGGAGTTCTCTTTGGTCATGAACTCTGTGCAACCACTCCAGTTGGTTGCAATGGCTAAGACGCCACTGGCCATGGCCTCCATGATTGGCCGTCCCCAGCCTTCTCCTCGCGTGGGCAATACGAATGCATCAGCCCCAGCGTAGAGGCGAGGCATATCGGCCTCGGGGATGTGGTGATCGTAGATGATAATTTCAGCACAGTTTGCTGATGTCGTGCCCAATGTGCCTAAGAACTCTTCAATCTCTTCGCCAATTTGGTCCATGGTTTTGCCTCCAGAGGACCAAACCTTCAGCACCAAGCAAACGTCATCATCTGGGGCGAATTCCTGGGCCCATGCGCGGATGAGGTTGTCCCATCCCTTTCTCTCAGTCCAATCAAAGACAGAAAGGAAGTTGATTTTCTTGCCGCTACCGAAGTCGATCGGTGTGCCGATGTCTTGGTATTGCTCCACATCTATCGCTGGATGGAGAATCCGGAGCTTGTCCTTCTGGACGCCAGCAGATTCGAAAGTGTCCACGTTGAATTGAGAAGGCACCCAAATCTTATTGAGAGTGTTGCAGCGAGAAACCCAATTGGGGGGCAAGGAATCGGTTTCGAACATGGTCCGGCCCGCGCAGGGGTAGGTCGCTTTGCAAGGCTCTAAGATCTCACCGAGGGTATGCTGCACCATCACAGTGGGTTTCTGACCGTCAATTCGCGTGCTTTCGAGTTGTGACAACATCTCTTGCTCAGCCTCAGGGATCTCGGCTAGACGTTTGGTCCAGTTCATCGGGAAGGTCAAGATGTCGACGTTCTCTTCGAGCATGGCGTGAGGGAA
>WFTN01000588.1 GCA_015485455.1 Planctomycetota bacterium
TTGGCGGCGCAAAGAGTCGAGGCGAGAATCGGATGCAAGATTCTGAACATCATGACGGCACTCGGGATGCCTGAGAGCGAGATGAGCGGATGAATATAGTCGGTAACGATGGCGAACTACGACCTATTTTGAGTTGTGCACCAAGGCAGAAGATGATTGGCTAAGTTCATTGGCGAGAGGGCACAGGAATTGGTATTTGACCCAAGTTCGATGGCGTTGTATCGTTGAAATCTGAAGGTCATAAGCCTCTATTAGGTCTGGCTTTGGAGTATTCGGGAGGGAAAGCCATTGCTGAAGTCGCGCCGAGGCAGCTTGCAAAAACGCCATCCGAAGATGACGAATAACTTGGGAACTCAGACGAATTCCAGAAGTTCGACTGAGAGTCCAACTCGGGGAGCTTCGACACCCAAAGTCGAACTCAAGCAAGAGCCCGCGGCAAACGCCTCGGGCTTTTTCTGTGTCAACTCCAAGAGCTAATCCCCAACCCGTTCCCGCATTACGACTTCTGCACCGGCCATCTCAAAGTCGTTCACAGTTCAACAACCGACCCGTTAATCAGTTCCACTGCGTCCATGTCGCACCCCCGAGGCGAACCTCTCTGTAGGCTCTCTGTTTCAGGGGAGGTTTTTGGCGAAACGCTTAACACTCTCATCCAAGGGGTGACGTTAACTCGTCACGAAATCTGGATAGACCCGCGTGGGTGGCAATGCCGGCGAGTAGGGAAGGAACGTCCAGGTGCTGGCTGACACCTTTCTGGGTGATCGTGATAGACTGTGTGTGATCGGCAAATCGCCGACGGAAAGGGAATGACCGTGTCGTCTGCATTCAAATCTATTCTTGGCACCCAACGCTGTGTGGTGGCTGAATACACAAGCGATCAGGGCCCATACCTTGATGACTTTTTCTTATGTCTGGCTTATGAGGACGGGGAAACCCATGAATGGGTAAGAGGAGACTCTCATCGTCAGGCTCAAGTCATGGCAGAGATAGAAGAGAAAGTGGGAGGCCCTATTCACCAGAGTCCCTTGAACAGCAGTGCCGATTACGCCACCCGAATTCTCTACCCCCCGGAACTCGTCAACAGTCCCTATTACGATTTTGATGAGCGAAGCCCGACTAAGGACGAGATGGGGTTCTTGGGCCGACTGTTTGGTGTAACAGTGATTGACCGAAAACTCAGCCGGGAAGTTATGGACTACCTGGGCTGGGAGGAGTAACGGCACGTAACCTCCGGTTTTGGCTGCGCTTCCCGTGAACCTAATCCGCTTCAGCCTTCCAACCCTCGCAAGTTGACATCATTTGGGCGGGGATTGCGGTGCGGTGCAGGGCCTCCTCTTGGCGCTAAGAAGGTTATCGACCATTTGGCAATTGAGAGGAGATAATCATGCAAAAAGACCGTTCGCCCTCTCGATTGCTACAGTTTCGACAGTCTCATGTTGACAACTGATTCACCGCATGTAACGATTCAGCCAAGGAGTGGGGCTTGAGTCCTCTGACACCTTTGGGCCATCCAAAATCAAGAATTAGAGCTTAAACCTAACAGCTCGAATTAAGAGTATCGACGATGATTGGTTTACTTCAGATAAGTGATATTCACCTCAGCCATAATTCAGAGAACCCCATTGTCGACCGAGCAAACCTCATTGCCAGGGCAGTGTGCTCGCGTACCAAGGATTGTGAGACACTAATTGTCATCGTGAGCGGTGACATTGCAAATACTGGAGCTACGCTGGAATATGAGATTGCCGAAAAGTTCTTAACCGTATTGCGAGAAGCCATTCTTCGGGAATCCCCCAATTTGGACGGTGTTTATGTGATAACCGTCCCAGGGAACCACGATTGTGACTTTAGTATCGAAGACGACGTGCGCGATATCGTGATTGAGCACGCATCGACAAAGCGTCTTTCCCCAAAACTCATTGAGACCTGTACTTCAGTCCAAGACAACTACTTTGTATTTCAAGAAATCTGGGATGCAGACAAGGATGATGGCGAATTCTCAAGAATCCTATCGACCGTCCGCTTCGAACACACACACGGTATAATCGAAATCGTTCGACTCAATACTGCATGGGTTTCAAGAATTGAGGAAAAACAAGGTACTCTATATTATCCGAGCGAACTGCTGAACAATCTTCCGAAGAGTGATGATGACACTACCAGAATCGCCGTCATGCACCATCCTTTGCATTGGCAGAATCAAAACCAAGTTCACGATCTGAGAAAGAAAATCGAAGGTTTATTCGACTTGATCTTGACTGGGCATGAACATTTCTCGGACGCATATCTAAAACAAAACGAACTGGGCCCCCTAGTAAACTACCTCGAAGGAGGAGAACTCCAATCCACCAGCAAACCAAACTTGTCTTCGTTCAATCTCCTAACAATTAATCCACAACAGAAGTTGAAGAGGATCACGCGCTTTCAGCTGCGAGGCGAGCTTTATGAGCCAGATCAAGATGAACAATGGACTCAATTCCAACCAGCTGCAGCCTCCCGCAACGAATTTCTAGGCTGGACGTCAGAATTCAAGGGCGAACTAAACGATCCCGGCGCAGGATACCGTCATCCACGGGAAAGCACCCTCAAATTGGATGACTTGTTTTTGTATCCAGACTTTCAAGAACAAGAGGCTGAGGGTGATGGGCAGCAGCGGATTGTGAGGGGTGCAAATGTCTTGGCAGAAATACTGAAACGCAAGCGAATGGTCATCACAGGAGATGCGAATGCCGGAAAGTCTGCGTTGTGCCGTCGAGTTTCTATTGATTTGAGGAAAAAGGGAATATTCCCAATCTTAATAACCAAAGAGATCTTGGAATTTGGTCACTCATCGACTCGACTCTCAAACTTCATCGATGATTCGATCAAAGAGCAATACGGCGTTGAAAACGTCGAGTCATTTAAGCAACAAGAAACTTCCAGCAAGGCAATAATTGTCGACAACTTCGGAACTAACGGAGTCGACAACCAGGCAATCGAGAATTTCATCGACCATATCAGCAAGAGATTCGAAATAATCATGTTAGTGGCGCCTGTGTCAATGCAGATTCAAGACTTCTACTCCGACTCGGACCAAATCGCAGTCTTGGTCGGCTTTGCATGGCAGACAATTCGAGAATTCGGTCACAAGCAACGTTGGGCTCTAGTCGAACGGTGGGTTGATCTTGGCTCGGATGCAACAGATGATCGGAAGGACCTTCAAAGGGGAATCGATCGAAAACTGCGCTTGATAGAGTCCGTTCTGCACAGCGGGTTAGTGCCTTCTCGTCCTTTCTACATATTGGTTCTTCTCCAAGAACTTGAACTGGAATCTACACTTTCCGATCAATCAGCCGGATATGCTCACCTCTACGAAGTCTTGGTTATGGAGGCAGTTCACCAACTCCCTGGTAAGCATTCAATTGATATCGCGAACAACTATCTTTCCGAGCTTGCATTCCACTTGCAGAAAGAAAATCGGAGCGGCCTCTCGCGAACGGATATAATTCAGTGGCATCAGGAATACTCTGCTAAGTTTGATGAACAAATCGATATAGATTCTTGGCTCGACAACTTAGTCGTGGCCGGCGTCTTTCGAACAGTTTTCGGAGAGTATCGATTCCGGTATCCATACATCTATTACTTCTTCGTTGCGAAACATCTCCGGGATCATCTTAATGAAGAGTCAATCCAAGAAACCATCAAGTCACTCTGCAAGTTGATGCATCAGGAATCCACATCGAACCTCATGCTAATGATCTGCCATATGTGTAAGGATGATTTCATTCTCGACTCTCTACTTCGAACAGCGAATGAACTATTCAATAGTTCGCCCTTATTCGATGCCAAAACATCAGGACGATTTTTGGAAATTCCATCAGAATCTCCTTTAGAACTTAGCAATAGCGACTTTGAAACACAAAAGAACAGGCAGAAACGCCTGGAGCAGTTGGACAACCGTGATCAAAGAATGACTGCCAGAGAGGACGCCCGATCTGATGAAGAAAATGAGCGCGATGATGAGAAGGATCTAGGCCAAATGAGCCATGCCGCCGCTTCAAGGATAGTGCAGGTCTTGGGTCAAGTCCTAAGGAACTACTCAGGATCTCTCACCGCGAGACGAAAACGGGTTGTACTTGAAACGACTTATGGCTTAGGGTTGCGAGCATTAGGTAGCGTCTTTTCAGAGATCAAAGAACACAGATCCACATTCTTGCGATCCGTTGAACGTGGTCTCAAGGAGAACTGGGAGAAGGATCAAATTGGAATCTCTGAGGCAAAAGAGATTCGGAGCAAGGCTGAGAAGTTCATTTCCTTGCGGCTTCGCGAATTCGCCTTCTTTGTGGTTAAGCACATTTCGAGATCAATCGGCACCGAACGCGTTGATAAGGCGCTAACTGACGTGGCAAATAGGATGGGACTTACCGCTGCAATAATAGACCTTTCTATTAGGCTTGATCATTTTGACGAATTTCCAATGCACCAATTGGAGAAAGTTCGCAAGGAATGTGGAAAACATTGGTTCCCAAATTCGATCACGCAGTGGATAGTCGTTGACCACCTCTTCCTAAACAAGGTCGCTTACCATGAAAGACAGAAAGCCTGTTCTATTCTCAAGATCAAATTGACAGAAAAAAAGGTCATTTCAATTCAAGCAGCACGATGATGGTGCAGTTGCAACAATCAAGCTCAAGCCAGGCAGTCAACCTTGGCGCCTGCAATGAATCGGATTTGATCCGGTACCCGCAATCCAGAAAGCACATCGTCTTTGCGTGAAACAGCCATTAGCATCAAATCCATCACCTGCGTCATCCGCGCCCTTGTGATCCCCAATCGCCTGGCAGCATCCGCATAGCTCTCAAGCGTTCCATCCTCAATGCACCGCTCAACGTAGTAGGCCAGCGCCAACCTCATCTCCAACTTACTTGGCACGTCGCACACCACGTTGGCCTGTGTCGGTTTCTTCTTGGCTTCCTTGAACCGGTAGCTAACTCGTTCGCTCATGCCATTCTCCTTTTCGTCAAGGCGCTCAAGCCAGCAGGATGGTAACTGATGGCAATATCTCCAGTCTCGGGCTCAAACCGGATCTCCTCCACAAGAAGGCTCAAGATCCTCTGCTTTTCTTTCGGAAGCAGTTCATGCCAGATCTCGTCGAACTCCCCAAGAGCCTTTGCCACCTCATCCTCGCTCACAGTGCCATTCTTAAGCGCTTCCAGTTCACCATCGATTTCCTCGACTCGCGTCTCAACCCCAAAGATCTCCTGATCAATCTCAAGCAGCCTATCTGTTATGGCACCGGTTGCGCGTCTGTCTTTCGCCAAAGCAACAAACAAACCCTTGCGCTCCTTCTGGAGTTTTTTGAGCTGGCTCGCAACCGTTCTCTTCTCAGCCAGAAGCGTTGGCTTCTTCTTTCTTGCTTCCGCAAGGGCAGCCTTCACCGTTGCGGCTACGACGTTTTCGTCCTTGCCAATGGCTCGAATCTTGTCAATGACAAAAGTCTCGACCTCGTGGGCATTGAGCCGTGCCCCCGGGCATTGAAAGTCGGTTGGCAATTTGGATGCGCGGCAAACATAATAGTGGTAAAGCGCGTCCTTTTTTCTGGTGTAAGTGTGGCCCATGGGCAGGCCGCAGCCTCCGCAAACCAAGAGCCCCCTCAACAACAGGTTCCACTTGTTCTTGGCTCTTGAGCCTCCAGCGTGGCCATTGCCTCGCAAAAGTTCCTGGACGTCGTCGAATAACTCTTGGCTTACGATAGCTTTGTGAAGGCCGTTGAAAACTTCCTCATGATGGCGAACCTTGCCAATGTAGATGACTTGCTTCAGGTGGACCGATAGCGAGGAGGTTTTCCACTTTCCGCCACGCTTTGTACGCCAGCCTCTTCGATCGAGTTCTGCAACGGTTTTCGCCAAGGAACCATGTTGAAGATAAAGCTCAAAGATCTCTCGGACCCGCTTGGCCTCGTCCTTGACAATCTCCAGCTTTCCATCTTTGCCGACATAACCAAGAGGGGCATGGCCGCCGGGCCAGATGCCTCGTTTCCTTGAGGCGTGGATCTTGTCACGGGTTCGCTCTGAGATGACGTCCCGCTCAAACTCAGCGAAGCTCATTAGAATATTGAGGGTCAGTTTGCCCATGGAGTTGGCGGTGGAAAACTGCTGGGTGACCGAGGCAAACTCAACCCCGTGTTGGTCAAAAATATCCATGACTTTGGCGAAGTCCCTGATGGATCGGGAAAGCCTGTCGACCTTGTAAACAACGACACAGTCAATGAGGCCAAGTTCAATGTCTTGAAGGAGTCTTTGGAATCCCGGGCGGTCAATATCCTTGCCCGAAAAGCCGCCATCTGAATAGACACCGGGTATCGCTTCCCATCCATCAAAGGCTCGACTCTTGATGTAAGCCTCAATGGATTCCTGCTGCGCTTCAAGAGATCCGAAGTTGGAGTCAGTGGAGCGGTCTACCGATTGTCGGACGTATATGGCCACACGCTTTTTCTTGGTGCCTCGTCTTTGGCCAGCGAGAGCGTTCATTGTTCTTTCTCCTGCTTGGTTGGGGCAGGGGACGTGTTGGCCTCCAAGGCCGAAGCTATGCGCTCAGTGGCAAGCCGTAGTTTCTTCAACTCCCGAAAAAACTCTGGCACCTGCTTCTCTAAGAGGATCCTGCCAGCCACCGTCTTCTCGAATGGTATGTCTCTCATTGTTTCGCCTTTCCAGCCTTGAGCCCGAAGAAGGCTCGTCCGTTGCAATGCTGACCTGTGGCTGCCTTAGCGACGGCGCTTAGGCTGCGGAAGGTTTCGCCTTTGAATTCAAATCCCTTGGTTAGGACTCTTACCGCGATCAGCTTGCCCTTGTACTCCCGCGTGAGGCTAATGCCGGGGGTAATCTCAGGTGCCTTGGGCTTCTTGGACTCGCTGCCCGTGATCGGTTGTGATAAGTCAATGCCAAGTTGGCTGATGAGTTCTTCAAGTCTCGCCTTGGCAACCATGGAAAGGCCGCCAGTGCG
Organism: Planctomycetota bacterium; assembly: GCA_015485455.1. Classification (GTDB taxonomy): domain Bacteria; phylum Planctomycetota; family DRQF01; genus S139-23. The sequence continues at coordinate 6,982 of WFTN01000588.1, forward strand.
AATCTCCTCTAACTTCCAAGCGATGCGTTTCCAGAGATAGGCTCGATGTTTGACTCTTGGCTTCTTGCCAAAGACTCGTTGGTACTCGTCAAGTAGATCGGACATAGAGAGATCTCTGAGTTTGTTGATCTCCGCGACCCTTGCGGGAGTGTCCGATATCGTAGGGAATCCGACGTCTTTTCTGGCCATGGGTTTCTCCGTTGGTGTTAAACGTTTTGCTGTCCGCCATACACGCTTGAGTCGCCAGCCATATCAAGTTGCTTCTGCTGGTATCTGAGAAAGCCCCGAGCAAGGAGCAAAGAAACTTCATGAAGCCGCTTTTCCTCGCTCAGGTCTTGTAAGTGCCGGGCCATTAGCTTGCGGTTCTCTGGACGGAGATTGACAGTTGATTAAAGACTTGGCCCTCGATTTCTATGCGAGTGGCATGGTCAATTGGTCGCATGTACGGGTGATCGCGTCCTTCACGGTCTCGGCGGGCGGGGTACGAGAGGCAAAGCCTGCCATCTGCAGTCCGGCGTAGCGTGATGCCATCCATTCGGAGCTTGCCATCCAATACGCACGTGATGTAACCAAGCAAGCCTGTCGCTGATTGCGATGAGTCTGCACATTTGAATCTAACTTCACTAACTTTCATTTTTCTCTCCAAAGAAGTATTCGATTGTTTCGTGGTCTTCGCCTTGCCATCCGCAAGAGTGGCAGCGGCACCATTTGGTTGCCAAGTTCCTGCAGTTGCCTAAACATTTTGGGCAGATGAGAGGCCCTTGTTTTCTTTGCATTCTGTTTCTCCTATCCATAATTGATGAATGACACTCGGAACGTCATTCTCGGCATTACTACTTTTGAGTTTTTGAATTGGGAACTAACCCCGAAATGACAGTTCTGAATGTCATTCCCGAAGCGCCAGCCCTTTGATACCTCGACCGGCAGTGTTGCGACTTCTTTCGTAGCCTCGTTTCGTCAGTCGCGAAGTCAAAACACGGTCCGTAAGTGGTGTGTCGACCTGATTCTTCTTAGCCCATTTGCGATAACAGCCCGTCAACTCTTTGTTGAAGAGGATGCTCTCGGACTGGACAAGGCAATCAGCGATGAAATCGGAAAGTTCGTCTTCTTCGGCGCGGTAGTTGTCGGTGGCAAAAATGACAGATTCGGGAGGCGTAAGACCCTCATCTTGAAAACGTTGACAGCCTTCAAGGAGCCAATTGAGGATTCCCGGCGCTTCTTGAATTAGTTTCTTGCCAAGATTGTGATCTTGTTCTGCCGCAGGAATGACTTGTTCGAATGGAATTAGGCGGAGTCGCCGCCAGATGCCATGATCGGTCCCGGTTATTCGTGGCTTGTGATTGGTGCTGATGAACAACTTGTGTGTCGGTGAGAATTTCCAGAAATCTTCCCGCATTCGTCGGGCGGAGATGGTGTCGTTTCCAGTCAGAGATTTGACGAGATTCTCATTGAGTTGGCCGTCCTCTGGTGTTTCCGAACAGAAGACAACTCTCTTTCGATGAAGGGTGACCAACTCCGTAGGATGTCGGTCGCCTGTTGACTTTAAGAGGAGTGATGACGGCGCGGTTTGGCCGTAGTCACCTAATACGGCGAGAATAGTCTCGACGAGCGTTGACTTGCCATTTGCGCCACAACCAACAAAAAGGTGGATTACGTGATCTCTTATATCCCCTGTGATGGCATAGCCGAGAGCTTTTTGGAGGTAGTCTCGAATCGTCGCATCCGGTAGAATTCTCTCCAAGAAACTCAGCCAGTTGGGGCACGTAACTTGGCTGTCAAAGGACACGGGGGCAAGTTGCGTAATGAGATCCTCTCGTCGATGCGGGCGGAGGCAGTTGTTCTTCAAGCACAAGGTGCCGGTATTCGTGTTTAGCAGCATCGGATCTTTGTCGAGGTGTTCTGGCAGAATGGGAACCCCGGGTTCGGAGCGTGCCAGTTTCATGAGATTCTCAAGACTGGCGAGTTTTTCACAGCTTCTTGCCCACTTGTAGATCTCCTCTCGGATTGTTTGCTCCTTTTCCTGACTCGCCTCTTTTGCAATGAGTCGCACAGTCCGTTTGGATAGTTGTTGGACTTTTCCAGTATCATCGGTAGTCCATTGTCCGCCATCAAAATGGAGCCACTTGCTCCATGGGAAGCAGTAATGCAGGTCAATGCCAAAGTTGTCCAAGAGGCGTTCCGCGTTGCCCATGTCCGTTCGTGGTCTCGAAGAGGTTTTCTTGCTGCCATCAGTGGCAACTTGCCGTGGCTCTTTGATTCCAGAATCGAGCCCGGAATTAATGGTGCGGGCTGCTTCTTGTTCTGTGAAATCCTCTGAGAAGTGAGCTGACGCGGCCGTCAGAAGCCGCACTTCCACCTCCTCTCGTGAAAGGAGTCCAGCTCCGACGATTGTGCCGAGTTTGAACGCAGCGGTGTTCAGGGTTTCATTCCGCTGTCCTTGGACGGCAAAAGATACTGCCTGGCATTCGTTCGCTAACGCTGCTTTGTAGTATTTTGGGTTGGTGGTGCAGGAAGGGTGGACAGCGTGATTGCCTTCCTTTTTTTGTGTAAGCAGACGTTGAGCGATTTCGAGAGGAAGCTCTGCTATCTTCAATTCACTTGGTGCGTGGCCCTCAAGCCAGCGATAGCGCCCACCTGTTTCTGGGTGTAACGATCCTACCGAGACGATCTGCCCGTTCTCACCTCGAACGTCAATCCCGGTGCCAAGGCGACCCGCGGAATTGCGAATCTCCATGTTTGGAGGGATAAGGAAATAGGCGTGCTTACCTTTTGCGGTGCCGCCGCTGACAGCTGTTACTGTCTGTGGGAGATCGAAAAGTGAGAGGTCACCTCCGTTTTGGGGGTCCTCGTCGATGACAACAATGCCAGAAGGCGAACCTGTCCGAATTCCAATGTTCCCGCTTTTGGCCCAGCGGGTTACAGTTTCGCGATCAGGTATTGAAGCATTGTGCCAGTTCTTTTGTGTTGGCGTCTTGCCATTAAGTGGGGTGGGAATCCAGCCTCGGGCTAAGGCTGCGAGTGCCTCCTTGACCCTTACAGGTTGATTTGCATCGGACGCGACGTTCTTGATGTTCATTTGAACTTCTCCAAGGAACTCTACTGTGAGCACACCAGCAAATAGGTGCGCCGCCGTAGTGGGGAAGTTCGTTCGCTATATACCAAGCGAACTATCCCAATGACTCGTAAGCCATTGGGATGTAGCTACTTGTGATTTTGATTTTTTTTGGGAGCAGTTCGCGAACTACTTTTTCGAGCCCTATGCTCCATGGCTACTTTGTCCCCGGACCAGTGAATCCAACTTTTCCGCCACTGCGCCGCTGCCTTTCCTTTGAGTCTTCGGAGTGCCGCCTGAAATTTCTCACGGAGGTCCACATCATCGAGGCCCGTGTAGATCTTTCCGACCTTGGCGTGGGTGGTAACGCGCCGCCGCTG
>WFTN01000589.1 GCA_015485455.1 Planctomycetota bacterium
ATGGACACCATTGCGAAGTGGTTGAGAAAAATGATCCAAGTATTGCAATCGCGCTTCTAAGAATTGGGCGGAGGTGAAGAATCCGCGGGTGGCGATCACATCTCCTCGTTCGACCTCTCGATGCTTCACATCTGCAATGTTGAGGGCCACTCGATGTCCAGCATGGGCTGACTTTGCTGGCTCATGATGGACCTGAATGGCGCGGACCCGGGTAGACAGTCCCTTTGGCAAGATTTCCAGCTCGTCCCCCACATGAACATGCCCCGATAGAGGCACACCCGTGATCACGGTACCGTGACCGCGAATCGAAAAAGACCTTTGGATGGGCATGCGAAAAACGCCGGCCGTATTTCTTTCAGGCAAATCCAGCAGCGCTTTCTTGAGAGCAGCATTCACTTCAGGAATACCCACTCCCGTGGTATTGGAAACACAATAAACCGGAGCGTCTTCCAAAAACGTCCCAAGCAAGAACTCCTCGATGTCTTCCTTCACCAAAAACAGGAGTTCATCGTCCACAGCGTCCGTCTTTGTGATGATGGTCATGCCACGATCGACACCCAGAATTCTCAGAATCTGAAGATGCTCTCGGGTTTGAGGCATGACACCATCGTCAGCGGCAATCACCATGAGGACGAAATCAATCCCCGTTGCACCTGCAACCATGTTGCGAATGAACTTTTCATGTCCCGGGACATCAATGATGCCAGCAGTCAGTTTGTCGTTGACCTGGAATTCCGCGTAACCAATATCAATGGTCATGCCTCTTTCCTGCTCTTCCTTCAAACGACTAGGATGGCAACCGGTCAACCGTTCAATCAAGCTGGACTTACCATGGTCAATGTGTCCTGCCGTCCCGACCACCAGGCTGACAACTGGAGACTCAACATGATCATCTGACATTAATCCATCCTTCTTTCGTTGCCCCCTGCATTTCAAGCTGACCACCCTGGCCAACTCACATCCCACCAGAGAAGTCGAAAAATCTCGTCCAAAGAAAAGGACTCAGGGCCAAGATCATACCGATTGATGAGCTTCTCGCCCCGTATATTCCAGACATCAAAATAGCCCATTCCGGCAAAACCCTTGATCCATAGGGGCTAACAAGGGGCTCTGGTGAGATTCCCCTAAATCGGTAAGCTAAGAGGAGCAGTGTTTGAGACGACAATCCCGGCCCAACCCCTTGACGATGGGCTGATTTGTCGGTGAAAAGGGATGCATTTCGCCCTTCCGAGAAACTGCCAGGGAAGAAACAGGTTTATTGCGAGTTTTCATTCGAATGGACAACTTGAGCGACAATCTCATCGCCGGCCCCATGCATGCGGCCATCAAATCCGCCTCCTGGATTCGACAGATGTTTGAAGAAGGAAACCGACTAAGAGAGGAGGTGGGTGCGGAGAATGTTTTCGACTTCAGCTTAGGTAACCCAAGTGCTCCGCCTCCCAAAGAATTCCAAGACGCCCTGATCCATGCGGCCAAAGAATCAACGCCTCAAGATCATCGCTACATGACCAATATCGGGCGCTTGGACACTCGCCAGTTCATGGCCGAATCCCTCCAGGATGTTCATGGTCCCGGGTTAAACGCAGACCACGTGATCATGACTTGCGGAGCTGCGGGGGGGCTCAATGTCTTCCTAAAATCCGTCCTCAACCCAGAGGACGAAGTCATGCTTCTCAAACCCTACTTTCCGGAATATCTCTTCTACGTCGGAAATCACGGGGGAAAGACCGTCTTTGTCGACACGGACGAGGACTTTCAACCAGACCTGGAGGCCATCAAAGCCTCACTCAATGAAAAGTCACGGGTGCTCATTCTCAACACGCCGAACAATCCTTCTGGTGTTGTCTACTCCAAGACCGTTGTCGACCAAATCGGCAGCATCATCGAAGACCACGCTGAGAAGATCGGTCGCCCGGTCTACTTGGTCATGGACGAACCCTACCGAAGAATTCGCTATTGCGATGAACAACATCCCAGTGTTTTGCAATCTTGCCGTTTTGGCATCGTCATCTCGAGTTTTTCCAAAGAACTAGGACTCGCAGGAGAACGCATTGGTTTCTTGGTCTATAGTCCGCAATTGGAAAGCCCTGAAACCTTGGTCAGTGCCATGAGCGTGGCAACACGAACCTTAGGATTCGTCAACGCTCCAGCTTTCATGCAAAGAGTTCTCTTGGAGTGTGCCACTGCCTGTGTGGATCTAAGCCAATACAAGCTCCATCGGGATATGCTCTACCAAGCTCTCACGGAATTCGGCTACAAAATGCCTCGACCTGACGGCGCCTTTTTCTTGTTTCCCAAGGCTCCTGGAGGAGATGATCTGGCTTTCTTAGACGTTCTGAGAAAATTCCATGTGCTTTGTGTCCCGGGCCGGGGATTCGGGACTCCAGGTCACATTCGTATTTCCTACGCAGTTCCCACTGAAACAGTTGAAAGAGCCATACCCCTGTTCAAGAAAGCAATCGACGCCCAAAGAAATTCATAGAGTTTTCCCATGAAGCAGCAACATTTGTTCATCGATGCCGATGACACTCTATGGTCCAATGCCGTTCTTTTCGACAACGCTCTGGAAGATTGGCTCAACCTCATGGAAACCCATGGAGCCAAAAGAAACCAAGCTCACTTGCTATTCACAGAGCTGGAAAGCCGGGGGTTTCGAAGGGGTTGGTATGGCAGTAGACGTCTCGCGATCAACATGAAAGCCGCTGCCAGAAGACTATTGGGCCAAGACATGGTCAGAGGAGTTCCTCCGCTGATCGACCAAATCGTTACACGGGTTAGCCACCCGGACGTCCTCATCTTCGATGGTGTTCATGAAACCTTGGAGACCCTCTCCGAACATCACACACTATTCTTGGTCACTATGGGCGAAAAGAGTGAACAACTCGGCAAGATTAAAGGAAGCGGCTTAGGGAATCATTTTGACGCAATCCACGTCCTCGCTGACAAGACCCGCAGCACTTACACAGAGTTGCTCCGCCTGCACAAATTAGCCCGCAGATCCACCTGGATGATCGGAAACAGCTTGGTGAAAGACATTCGTCCCGCCAGCGCGGCCGGCCTCAGGACTTGCCACTTAGACCACGGCCACGACTTCAACTTTGGCCAATCCACCCATGGGATCCAACCGGATTTAGTCATTGAAAACTTCCCCCAGTTAAAGCTTCATTTCGCCGGGGAATCACCTTGATTCACCGGATGGGTTGCAGCCTGGAAGTGTAGCCCAAGTAGTCTTTGTAACCCCGAAGAAAAACTGCAAATTTCTGTTCCGCACCCAAGACTTCGGCATCGATAGACCAGCCAGACTTTCGGCTCTTCCTTTTCGCCAATTGCCTGAGCTTCGCCTCCAGCCCCACCAAGGAAACGGCGCAATCTTTACCAGATTCTTCATCCAGGTCGTGAACTTCCTGAGCCGCTTCCCGCAGCAAACCACTGTCAAGGTCATTTAGGTTGTCATAAACAAGTATGAGGTTGGGGCGAGCGCGATAGAGAACGCGACAGGTCTTACCGAATTCCCCAAAATAGAAAGCAGCTACGGCGAGAAAACAGACTACTGTGGTGAACACAAGAACCCATGTCGTACTTTTTTGAAGCATCAATCGCCTCAACATGTTCGGCCTACTTTGATGCCATGCCTGAGCAAAGAGAAGCCCAGTAAAAAGCCCTCCCATGTGTCCACCGTTATCGATATTGCTGCTCGAGAATCCGATAGCCACATTGATCATGAGACAAAACATCAATTGCCGATTGATGTGTTCAGCTCCCGGAGTTTTTCTGGACCAATAAAGAAGAAAACCAAGAATGCCAAAAAGAGATGTGGAAGCTCCTACGGAACCCGGAACACTCCACATGAACTGCCCTTGGTGACTGTAGTACTTCCAGCCAATACTAAGCAACGATCCTCCAATCCCGGCGAGAAGATAGAGAGATAGAAAGCGGTGTGCCCCTAGGATTTTTTGGGTGTATGGTCCCAATTGCCAGAGGAAGTAACTGTTCATCAAGATGTGAAAAATGCCGCCGTGCAGAAATGTCGCCGTGAGTATCCGATGCCATTGTCCGGCGAGTATGAGGTGAGTCTCACTGCTACCCAAAAGATAGAGAGACTCGCCAGAGGGCCCGAATTCACCTTCCCGTACATCGGCGGAATCGGTGATCAAGAGGCTCAGGGCGAAGTACGCCAAATTGATGATGAGAATAACGACGACCCAGTTGGGTTCGTTGTATTGCCAATAACGTCGTATCTTTTGAATTTTGTTCATAGTTGACCTGACACAGGGTGTCACAGGGCCAACAGAACTTCAACGCATGATGGCGGCAAGATAGCGGAAAAGTTGTTGTTTCGCTGCCCCCTCAATGCCAGTGAATTGGACTCCCGTCGGAAAAGGGCCTTCCGCCCGGTCGGCGACTGTCCAAGCGACCTTGCACTTCAAATCGAGCGCTGGCTGAGGACTCGCCGCAGAATCCTGTGCTGGCAGCTTAATGACGAAGGAACTTGGCATCGGGAATTCGATGGGGGCATCAATCCGTGCCCCACCCAAACCGATGTTGCGGACTAGCAAATTCCCCTTCATTTGACCGTCCGCCGATTCGAATTCTCCTCGTACATCGCAGGAAAGTCGAAAATGCTTCCGGCGACTCATATCGAGGGCCAATCGTTCTTCAGCTTCAGTTTGCAATGCTTCGGACATCGTTTCACTCCAGGACAATCATCAAGGCCACAACCTGAGGTCGGGTTTGTGCGCCGCTATTGTCCTATCGGGCTCTCAGCCCTTGAGCCTAAACGATTTATGCCCTGATTCGAATAATAATGCCCCCAGATTGGGTGCGAGCGGTAAGAGGTCCGGGAAAGCTATGCTTCGATGAGGTGCTCGCGCACGGCAAAACGACAAAGTTCGACGCGATCATGGATATCGAGCTTCTTCATGAGGGAGACTTTGTGTTTGTCCACGGTTTTGTAGGCGATGCTCAGAGCAGTCGCGATCCGCTTTACGCTCTCACCTTGGGCCAACAGCACCAATATTTGCCGCTCTCTTTCGGTCAAAAGCTGCAAACGGGTGACGGGTGGTCTTTCCAAGGAGAGCCCCCCAGCTTCATCCATACGAACACGATCCAAAATGGAGGGGGAATAATAGAGCTCTCCAGCCAAGACCTTGCGCACCCCCTGGATGATGGCATCCAGTTCTTCGTTCTTGACTGCGTATCCTCTGGCACCAACCCGCAAAGCGCTTTCAATGTACTCATCATGTTGGTGGGCCGAAAGAAACATGACGAGGACCTTTGGGTTTCGGTGGCGGATGGCCTGAGCTGCCTCAAAACAGCCCATTCCGGGAATATCAATATCCATCAGAATCATGTCGGGCTTCAACCGCTGGGCCATCTCGACGGCTTTGGTTCCATCGTCCGCCCAGCCCACAACGGACAATCCCGGAATATTGATCTCTAAGTTGGGTCTGAGGCAATCGACCATCAGTTTGTGGTCGTCCACCAAGAGGACGCGCACCACGGGCGCCCCTGCTTGAGGCAGGGAATCAGATTGATCGGCGCGGTCAGTCATGAAATCTCCGAACTCCACTGGACTCAATTGTCCCCAAAAAGAGGCGCGGTTCCTGCACGGTCCATTATGTCCCGATGGCGCAGCTTTGCCATTTCTTTTTTATTCGCATAGGAAATCCTGACTCCTGACTCGTCAGTGGACCAAATTGAGGCTATAAAGTGGACAGCCCAAACCAAGACTGGGCCATTTGGCCCAAAGTGCCCAATTTGACCCAGAAAGCACGATTTCATGGAAACATTGTCCATCATCTCCACGACCTTGGCGACTTTCGCCATGCTGCTCATCGTGGCGGGACTCATTTTCGCGCGCAACAAAAAAAAACATATTCCCCTGATGATGGCCGCATTTGCCTGCGACATTGCCGGGCTCATTGTCATTGAAGTCGTCGCAAGGATTATTGGGGAGACTTCCCCAGTGGATAGCCTCGCGACCGATCCTGACGTCATGAAAAGTGTGCACGCGGCTTTCGCCACAGCTTCTCTCATCTGCTACGGCTTCCAGATCAACTCAGGACGAAAAATTGTCGCTGGTGAGAGAACAAGACTGCCCACTCACAAATTAGTGGCCAAGATTTTCATTCTGACGCGACTTGGCGCCTATGTCACCATGTTTCTGTTCTAGGTGGACCAAAAGAAAACGGCTTGAAGGCCCTGCCCCAGTGAGACGTCAGATGCTATCCGGCTCGTCCAGTGGGGCGCCTTCAACGCCGTAATAAATTTGCTTCCCCACCACCTCACCTCCTTCGAAGTGGCATTCACGCCAAATCGAACCATTGCCGTGAAATTCGTACCAAGCTCCATCCGCTTGTCCCTGGACGAAATTGCCAACTTGGAGTTTGCCTCCCTGCTCATCCCAAGTTGTCCAAGAACCATCTTGGAGCCCTCCGAGGTAGTGCCCTTCACTCTGCAGGCGGCCATTCTTGTGCCATTGGAGCCAAGCTCCTTCTAATCTCCCATGGACGTAGTGGCCCAAAGCGGCCTGCTGCTCATTGAGATACCAACTTTGGTAGGTCCCGTGGCGGCGAAACTCACCGTTTCCCAGTACTTCCAACTCACAGCGCATGTGCATGTCCTGCCCCACGGGGCCCTCTTCCACCGGTGGTGGCTGAGGTTCATCGGCGACAAGAGCCTCAGGTTGAGGATTCAAATCAAGAGAAACATCCACTTCCCCTCCTCCGGAAGCTGGACGCAAATGATCTTTGACATCCTCAATCTCTGAAGCCCCTTTGCTATCAGAATCTGACGATGGCTCCCGGGAAAGGGACTGCTGGGTCGTTGGCTTAAGAAGATCCGGCGACTCAAGAACTGAATTTCCTTCTTCTTCAGCCCTCACTTCCTCGCCGAAGTTTGTTTCCTGAGGTCGTGAAGACTCTGGGGAAGTCTCCTTTATCAACGCTGCTCCCTTCTTGCCCTCACTCAGATTCTCAAGGTCTTCAGACTTAGAGGGAGTGTCGGTAATGGAAACCGTCGCGGCCTTAGACTCACTTTCAACATCACGGCGAGATTTCTCATCTTCTATTCGTCCGCGAAGCCCATCGAGAGCGGACTTGGCCAAGGCCAAGCTTTCTGCTGTAACGGGTCCTGCCTCTTGGGCCTCAGGGACCACAGATTTGGCACTCAAGAAGTCCAAGAAGTCATCGTGAGAGACCACAGTGACTCCCCGCCTCTTGGAGCTCACCAGCTCTTGGTTCTTGCAGGCGGCGCGAAGTGCGGCAATTGACATGGGGCGTCCACCTTCATTCATCAACTTGGCCACCTCCACCAAGGTGTAATTGCGCCCGCTCTTTGCTTTCTTCGACTTTTCGTTCATAGCCCCATCATCACTCAGGATCGCTAAGCAAACCAGCCCTATTGCCAAAACACAGGAAACTCACGACAATCAAACCATGACACCAACCACCAACACCATACATTGGCTTTGGAAGGATTTCGACGACCTTGGCCCCCAATCTTTGTACCAGATCCTCAAACTGAGGGCTGAAGTTTTTATCGTGGAGCAAAACTGTCCCTATCTCGATCTCGACGGCAAAGATCAAATAGCAAGCCACCTTTTGGGCTACCGGAAGGACAAATTGGTGGCCTACGCCCGCACATTCGTCGAAAACGACTTCCAATGGTTGGGAAGAATCCTGACCTGTGTTGAAGCCCGAGGCCAAGGGCTTGGGGTTTCATTGATGGAAACAGCCATTCTTCGCCACGACACCGAATTCCCCATGGCCATGCACGCTCAATCCCATCTCTCGAAATTCTACGAGCGCTTCGGATTCAAAAGAACAGGGGAAGTCTTCTTAGAAGACGGAATTCCCCATGTTCTCATGGTTCGACCTCAGAAAAACAGAGGATAAAGATCAGTCAAACAAACCACGATAGCGATCCAAGAAAGAGCGAATAACCCCCATGGGGCTGGCTTCATGAACGCGCATGATGACATCACCTGCATCATTGATGTCTGTCACCGGTTGAACCCAGAGATTGCGGGGTTTCCTCTTTGACAGGACATAGGCCCGAATATCCAAGAAGCGTTGATTTACCCCGGTGAGATCAGCATAGAGGGCCCGGCCCGCTTTGTCGTCGCCCGTTGCTTTGTAAACGTTCAATTGAGTCAAGAATCGCGCCACGGCTTTGGCGCCGACAGTTTCGATCTTTTCTCGATCGAGATGGATGCGCCAATCTCCTTTGTCATCTTGCTTGATTTCAATGAAACCGCCACCAGCACGAAGCATGATTTGCAAGATCGCAAAACGAGCCTGCATGTGAGCTTGTCCCCATTTCTTCTTGGCCGGATCAAAGAATGTCAAAGCGGCAATGCCAGACCGAGCCATGCTCAGCCAATTGATGTAAGCAATGTCTTTGGCTTCTTGCCCTTCGTAACCAAAGATCTTTAGGACGTCATCGTTGGTACAAAGATGAAGACCAACAGTTTCTGCCCGGCATTCTTCATAGGAGGAGGCGATGGTGGTGAACTTAGAACCCCAAGTTTCACCGGGTTTGTACCAGGAGGTCACGGGCTTGTTGTCGATGGTGCTCACGACCGACTCGGGGTCAAAATTGAAAGTCCCATCCTTTTCTTCTCGAAGAAGACGCCCTGACCCATGCCCCAGCAATTCATGCAATCCCACCTGAACTTCGAAGGAATGTCCAGCGAGATGGCGATATAATTCTTGATCATGCTCGCTGATAAAACTGATTGGCCCTTTGCCACCACCACGGCCACTGGCCACATTGCCTAATGACACATTCTTGAATCCAAAATTCTGGCGGATCTCATTGTAGTTAGGGATGTTAATCCCCAAGGGAATGCCGCTGCTGGCAAAGCAAATGACTTCCAGAGAAGTGAAATCTGGTTTGCGAAAGGTCTTTTTCTCAAAGTTCTTCCCCCAAGGAAGAAGAGGGATAAGGCTTGGGGCGGCGTTCACCAAGGCGGCGAATTTCTTGGTTTGCTCCTTATTAACCACGGCAACCAATCCTTCCCATTCTGCTCGTACAGATTGAGGATCCCGATAGGTCTCAATGAATCCCAAATTCGTTTCGACAACAGGACCTGTATCCAAAATCCACTGCCGTTGGGACTCTTTATGATCATCAATATCACCACCATTGAAGTGATCGATGTAGGCCAAGATCATCCGCCGCTGATGATCATTTGCAGCATGAGGCAAAGCCTTCTTGAAGCAATCCACGACTATTTTCAAAATGGACGCATAGTCGCCGTATTCAAGGGTGTAAGAACGGCCACGAAATTCAAGAGTTTGGCTGGGCTGCTCAAGAGCCGATGCGATCTGAATGTGCAAACCACCAGCTTCGTCTTTGGTCAACCTCGTATTCCAGGCCTCGAAGCCCTTTCCCTTCATGAATGCTGCGCAGTCGTCAATGTCCTTCTGATTGATGTTATCGGAGTAGTAGGCCGAAACGCCATCAGCCCCAATACCAAGGGACAAGACATCATCATCCAAAGAGTAGATGGGATCCGCCAACATCGACCAAAGTTCAATGAGGCGATCCTGCTTCGCTTCTCCTGCTCCCGCGATAGCGAAAACGGCCTTGGCAAACTTCTCCCGACTCAAACGAGGGATGAACTTCGTGTCGCCGAAACTCAGATAATTACCACAATTTGCCAACACGCGGGCACCATAAGTGGCCAGGTCACTCAGATCTTCCTCACTGAGACCTGCCCTGGTCGTTGCAGCTCTGAAGTCCACCTCACTTCCTTGGTAGAGGCGCATAAAAAGCTCGAGGATGAGGGGGCTTTCCGGCGACAACTGCTCAAAAGTGATGAGGGCTCCCCACCAACTCGCCTGGCTCATCCAATGGGCATAAAGCTTTTCTTTCGCCGTAAGGCCATCAAAGGCAGCTTGAGCATCCAATACAGTCACTGGAACATTTTGAGCGGTGGTATGGAGTTCGGCTTTGGTTTGGGCTTCGATATGGGAACAAAGCCCAACAAGAATGACGCAAATAGCGGCCCAACCCCAAATCGGAACAAATTTACGAGACATGAATCTCTCTCCCCTGTCGAAAACAATATCTGAACCAAGGCCAAAAAACCTCAATGGCCACCATAGAGTTGGTCATGGCGGTCAAGATTAACCTGCCAATCGGATTTGATCGAGCCCCAGCACTTGAGCCTTCCTAAGTTTCCTCTACCATGTGTGAATACTGTCTGGCAGCCATCCAATTGTGCTGCCATCGGCCCAAAGGAGTTGGAATGTCGAAGAAGCTGAAAATTATCTTGGGTCTGATAGCCGCTGGGATTCTCAGCTTCGTCATCTACGTGGCATTCTTGCCCAATGAAATCTTGATCCGGGAAGATATTCGTATCAACGGCAATCAGGAAGAAGTCTATGCTTTCTTGGCTGACGTTCGCAATCGGCCCACCCTCCACCTGGAGCGACCCAATGCCAAGAGCGAATTCTCCAAGAAAACGACCGGTGCTGGTGCTTGGTGGAGCCAACAACTGCCAAATCGCAAGCGAACAATGAAGATCGTTTCTGCCAACATCAAGAATGGCATCAAGTTCGAAATCGATTATGGAGGCTCAAAACCATTAGAATGCCACATGGTGATCAAGAAGCACCTCAACAAAGGCCTCATTTTCGTCCGGAG
>WFTN01000590.1 GCA_015485455.1 Planctomycetota bacterium
CCGCGTGGATGGGGCCCCGCTTTTGGCCCTCGATCGCGTCTCTGCTGGGAAAGGCGATCTTTGCTTGGTTATGAAAGAAGGTGGCGGAGCCCGCATTATCCTGGGAGATCCCAGGTGTCCGGTCCAATGTTTGGTCATCGCCATCGTCGATGATTTTCGACTTTCCGAATAAGGACCAGCACAGGCCAATCGCCTTCGTAGATGGTTCTGGTGAGAATCAGTAGGATACGTGACTGTGAATAACCCCAGATTTGGGGGCAATGAAGAGGAATTTGATGTTTGACCGCGACGGCCTCATTGACAGGCTCACCGAAGAGATTTATCGACGGGTTCAGATTGAGCAGGAACAGGCTTCTCGTATGAGCCGAGGATCTGCTATTGCCGACCTCATTGGTGCTGGTGCTGATCGTGTGGCTATTCGTCCCGGTGGGGCTCCTGTTGCAGCTACGGTAGGAGCGCTCATCGACCATACGCTTCTCAAACCAGATGCCACCAGGAAACAAATTGACGAGCTTTGCGCGGAAGCGGCGCAACATCGATTTAAGTCCGTTTGCGTCAATCCATCGTGGGTTTCCCACTGTGCCAGGAAACTCGCCGGGAGTGGGGTGGTGGTTTGTACAGTGATCGGATTTCCTTTGGGTGCCACACCTCCCGAGGTCAAAGCCTTCGAAGCAAGGCGGGCTCAAGATGACGGCGCTCGCGAGTTAGACATGGTGATTAACGTCGGACGCTTGAAGTCTGGAGAGGCGGAGTATGTGCGCAACGACATCGCCGCCGTCTGCGGAGCAAGGCGTCAAGGTAGTTTGGTTAAGGTCATTATTGAAACTTGCCTTCTAACTGATGAGGAAAAGGCGATGGCCTGCCGCTTGGCGCGGGATGCGGGAGCCGATTTCGTCAAGACATCCACGGGGTTTGCCGGTGGTGGAGCAACTCCTGACGATGTGGCTCTGATGCGTAGCACCGTTGGCAATGCTCTGGGGGTGAAAGCGTCTGGAGGTGTGCGCAATCGCGAAGACCTCTTGACAATGGTTAGAGCTGGTGCCACCCGTATCGGGGCTAGTGCTGGGATCAAGATTGTATCGGAGTAGGCAAGAATGAGTGAGGGATTTGAATCTGCGGAAGTCGTTCAAGATCAAGATGGCCGCCAATATCACATTGGACTAACGGCTGAAGAGGTGACACCTTACATCTTGACTTGCGGCGATCCGGCCCGAGCAGAGCGTATCGCGAAGCGTTTTGATC
This sequence comes from Planctomycetota bacterium, assembly GCA_015485455.1. GTDB lineage: Bacteria > Planctomycetota > DRQF01 > S139-23. Next base: position 1,243 of record WFTN01000590.1, read on the forward strand.
AAGTGAACCACACGGTGCGAAACCGAGAATACGTCACTCATAGCGGAATTTTTCAAGGGATTCCTTTGACCGTGATGGCGACTGGCATGGGCCCGGACAACACAGAGATCGCTGTCATCGAATTGTGCCAGCTTGTCGAGAATCCGACGTTTATTCGCGTCGGCACTTGTGGAGGTCTGCAGGCTGACATGAATATCGAAGATCTCGTTGTTTCTACTGCTTCTCTGCGTTTGGAGAACACGTCAACGTTTTTCGTCCATGAGGGTTTTCCGGCAGTCGCTCATTACGAAGTTGTGGCAGCTTTGAAGGCCGCTGCTCAAGGACTGAAGAAGAACTTCCATATCGGCATCACCGCTACTGCTCCTGGGTTCTATGGGGCTCAAGGTCGGGAAGGCCTTGGTTTTCCGCCTCGTTGGCCAGATTTGCCGGAACAATTGGCAAGAATGGGCGTCAAGAACATGGAAATGGAAACGAGTGCTCTTTTTACCCTCTGTGCTATGCGGGGTTTCCGTGCTGGAGCGGTTTGCACTGTTTTTGCCAATCGCAGGACAAACAAATTTATTGATCCGACGCGCAAAATTGAAGCTGAAGATTCGGCCATTGATGTTGCGCTTCAAACCTTTGTTGAACTTTATCAGGCTGACCTTTAGCCCTAACCCTATCGACGACGATTGGAGAATCCTATGAGCATCCGGCATCTTCCTTCAGCATTCTTGCTTCTTTCGCTGCTGGTTTCTCCGGCCTTGGGGCAAGAGAAAATCAAATTCACCAAGGCCATGGTCACCAAGGGCACGGTGATGAATGTGGCTAGGTCAACAGCCAACAAGACAACCCAAGTGGTTACAATGCCCGGACAGCCTCCTCAAACCATGACGGCAGACTCCAAAGGGAAGTCAATTAAGATGATTACAGTCTTGGCAGTGGGCGAAAAAGGAGTCACCCAAGCAAAGATTGCCTACAAGAAAAATTCTAGCAGCACCAAGATGAATCAAGGTGGGCAAGAGCGAGAGAGTTCGGATCAATCACCGTTGGAGGAAAAGACCTATCTGGTCACTTTGGTGGACGGAGCGGTGAAAGCGACCACAGTTGATGGGGAAGAGATTTCTGAAAAGGAAATGTCCGCTCTTCGAAAAGACCTGAAGTCAAAGGTTGAGCAGGGTACCCTCGTTGATCCTTTCAAGAGGATTGGAACTCTCATTGGTGAGCGTGAAGTCCTTATGGGAGAGACCATCAAGGTTTCCAGCGACGACGCCAATAAAATCTTCGGAGCTGGCGACGGCGGCAAAAATTTCTCTTCAATTACCTTGACTCTCAAAGGGAAGAAGACTTTTCTGGGCGTCGAATGCGGCGTTTTCGATGTCAAGCTTGAGCTAGATATGAGCCGTATGAAGGCTCGGGGACTTGATGTCACCTCTGACATCAATGGTCAGTTCCTCATTGGAATCAAGAATCTTTGGGCTTATAAAGCTGAAGTAAAAGGGCCCATCAAAGGCAATGGCACAGTCAAGGGACCCCAGGGTGAAATTGGCGTTGTGATCGACGGTACCGTGAGTATGTCAGCGATGGTGGCATTCACCTTACCCAAGAAGAAATAACCTCTCCAAAGAAGAAGGCCCGACTTGAGAGGGCCTTCTTCTCGGAGGAGGAAGGTCGGAATCACTCCACCACTTTGACGCTCTCAATGATGTCATCTTGGGTGAGTGCATCCAGAACATCAAAGCCATCGGTCATTTTGCCGAAAATGGTGTAACGCCCATCTAAGTGGGGCGTGGGACTGTGACAAATAAACCACTGAGAGCCCCCCGTGTCCTGTCCAGCCAAAGCCATGCCAAGAGTTCCCCTCTCAAATGTTAAGTCATTGATCTCACAGCGAATTGTGTAACCTGGGCCTCCCCAACCATCACCGCGGGGACAACCAGCTTGGGCAACAAAGTCGGGGATCACGCGGTGGAATCGAATACCTTCGTAGTAGCCTGACTTGGCCAGGTCGATGAAATTCAAGACAGTATAAGGAGCTTTGTCAGGCCGCAAACTTAGTGTGATGGTCCCCTGTGTCGTGTGGATGTAGACTTCTAAGTCTTTGTTGCCTCTCATTGCCAGAGCACGTTTTGCTTTCTCAAGGTCGATGGCCAAGGGTTTGACCTTGGCTATCTCTTTCTCATTCATCCCAGACTTGATCAACATGGCACGGGCCATTGTCCGGATGGCCAACTCGGGGTCGTGGGTCATGACGCCTTGCAAGAATTGAATGTCTTTCTCTTCTCCGATTTTCAAGGCAAGTTTTAAGACGCTCTGTTTGGTCTCGGCCTGAGATGGGGGCATGATGGCATAGGCACGAAGGTAACTTGTCCGCCATGGTGCGGTCATCTTTGACGGGGGACTCCCTTTGGCTAAACCGTCAAGGGCCAAGGCCAAGGCCACTTCGTCAGTTTCTTTCTTCAACAAAGAGAGGAGGGTCTCATTTCTTTCCTTGCGATCACTGGCAATCAAACCTTCGATGGCAGCAGCTCGAACCCGAGCGTCTCGATCTGACAAGAATATCTTCGCATTTTCGAATGGAATTGAGGAGGCATGCAGTAGAGGTTTGGCATAACCGGCTCGTAGAATGAAATTCTTGTGGAGACGTAAGGTTGGAAGCAGGGTTTCGTAGGTGGTGGGCATGATCTTTGCCAGGGCTTGCATGGCCACTATACGTACAGTGTCGGAGGGATCTTCAGTGGCCACAGCGTAGAGGAAAAGAGCAAGGCCCTGTCTGCCATTCGCTTCCAAGTTTAGCTTGGACGCAATTCGATCTAAGGATTCTAAGGCGCTCCGTTTGAGGACTTGTTCGCCACTCTTCACTGCATTGAGGATGAGACGGAGGGCAAACTTCTTTTCGATCAAGCGGCGGGCTTGTTGCTTGCTGTCGTCTGGGTTGCCTTTGTCTTCAGCCAAGAAAATTCCCGGAATGGCCCGCAGGCAACGGGTGCGAAAAGTAAGGTCGCCGCGGGCGTCGAATTGATCTTCAATGGCGTCTAAGGTGAAAGGAATGCCTACGCGCCCAATGGCCCGAACCATAAGCCCTGCAACGGCATCATCTTCTTCCTTTTTCATTTGTTCAATGAGAGCGTCTTGGTCTTTGACGGTGGCGGTACGCATGATCAAGTAGGCCGCGGCTTGCCTGAGTGAAGGAGGAGACTTGATGTTTGCGATGATCTCCCAAGCTTCCCTTCGAAATAGGGGGTGCAAACTTGGGTGGCTCCTCCAACCATAAAGAAAACGTTCTTCCGATTGCGGGGGAAGGAGCTTTCGAAGCACATCGGCGTCTTTTTGGCCATCGACTTTCGCCCATGGCCAAGGTGGCATGGGGAGAACGCGGGCTTCAATTTTGGCCATGTTAGCGATGAGGTTGTCTTGGGCCTTCAGGGTTTGCGTGACAAGACTCAGGAGGATCAAAGAGAGAGTTAAGCGCATTGGGAACGAGCCTCCTTCAGGTTGTCGAGGTCAATGAAGTCAAAGGCGGAGAGCTTTTTGAGGAAGTCATCAACGATTTCACAAAGGACGTTTGCTGAGCGTGCTTCGAACCGAAGGGTGAGGTTGGCCGTGGTGTTGCTGGCTCGCACCAATCCCCATCCGGCTTCGTAAACGACACGCCCACCATCCATGGTGATGACGTCTTTCTCTTTTCTGAACACATCAACCAAGTCTTTGACTACTTGGAATTTCTTGTCTTCTGGCACTGGAGCTTTGATCTCCGCTGTGCTGAATGTTTTCGGGAACGAGTCGAAGAGACCAGAAGATGACTTCTCTTGCTTCTCCATCAATTCGATGATTTTCAGAGCGCAATAAAGGGGATCGTCGATCAAGAAGTATTCGCGGCCATAGACAATGTGCCCTGACAGCTCGCCGCCGATGATGGCGTCCAGCTCTTTCATGTCGGCCTTAAGAATTGAGTGGCCGGTTCGTCCCATGATGGGCTCACCACCATGATTCCTGACGTCTTCGAATAAATAGTCACTGCACTTGACGTCGAAACGCACAATCCCCTTGGGA
>WFTN01000591.1 GCA_015485455.1 Planctomycetota bacterium
GGAAACCACAACATGGCAATGGGTTTGAATGGCCCGGGATTCGATCGGTTCACGATGGGAATCACTCCTGAGTGAAAACGGCTCAACTAAGTGGACAGACTCAATTTATCGACTGAACCGGGATCCGCAAGATAGAGCCTTCTAGTAAAGGTCCTCAATTCTGTTGCGCACAGGGATGGGGGTTTGTAAACCTAATTCATGGAAGACAAATTCGAACGATATTCTCGACAAGTTTTGTTCCCTCCCATAGGCGAATCTGGCCAAGAATCCTTGTCAAAAGCTACCGTAGGGCTCGTAGGCTTAGGAGCTCTCGGATCAACCATCGCCGAATCCTTGGTCCGTGGGGGAATCGGCCGCCTCATTGCCGTTGATCGCGATATCATCGAAAGCTCTAATCTTCACCGTCAGGGTCTTTACCAGGAGGAAGATGCTCAATCGAAGCTCCCGAAAGCCGAAGCCGCAAGAAAACGGCTTCAAACCATGAATTCTCAGGTGACCGTGGAAACACATGTCTTGGATTTTCGCGCCAATTGTGCTGAAGACTTGTTTTCCGATTGTCAGATTTTAATTGATGGCACAGATAGCTTCGAAACCCGCTATCTCATCAATGATCTGTCTATTCGTTTGGGCATTCCATGGATTTATGGTGCTTGCGTCGGTGCCACCGGCATGACGGCCACCATTATTCCCCAAGAAACGCCCTGTTTGGCCTGCCTCTTCCCTGATCCACCACCCCCTGGATCAGGGGAAACTTGCGACACAGCGGGGATCATTGCCCCCGCAGCCCAAATCGTGGCTGCGCTCCAGGTCACGGAAGCACTCAAGATCCTTGTTGGTGACACGGATTCCTTAAGAACAGGTCTCCTATCATTTGAGCTGTGGCCCTTTCGTCTCATCGAGATCGGCACCAAAAACCCGAAACCCAATGCATCGTGCCCAGCGTGTTCTAAGAAGGAACTCCGATTCTTGGATGGAGAACACGAGACTGAAGGAATCGTCCTTTGTGGCCGTGACTCAGTACAAATTAGACCATCCAGTGTCGCAAGGATGGACTTTGCTGACATCGAAGATCGATGGAAAACCCAGGGAACAGTAGAAGGAAACGGACTTGTCCTAACACTCACAGCAGAAGAACTCACCATGACCCTCTTTCGGGATGGACGAGCTTTGATCAAAGGGACTACAGACCCAGCCCGAGCCCGCCAATTCTATGCTCGATATGTGGGAAGCTGAGAGCACATGCTCCTTGGCAGCCCACTTCATTCATAGGATTGAAGCTTGATAGCCCCAAGGTTGTGAATAATGCGGGTCAGAGCAATTCCCTGCTTGATTATGGAAGCCCAAACATCTATGCTTTCCGCCATGAGAAGTGGATTTATGATGAAAACGTGTATTGTTGCCCTTTTGGCCTTTGTCACCTCTTGCGCCTCCCAAGATGGCGTCAATTCCCAGTTTGACGCCAACCCCGTCCATGCGCCTTTGATCAATCAAGTTGGTGCAACCCGTGATGCAGCCATCGACCACACAGCCGCTGTGGGAGCTGAAATCGCAGATGTGGCTTTGGAGCCAATCCGCTTCTTCTTCAAAATATCAGAGCCTGGCTACAACTTTGAAGACAGTGTCCAAGTGGCGGCTCGCCCCGCTACACCAGAAGAGCGCCTTTCCTACCGCCGGAACCAAATGGGCCTTCCCGAGTCCGCTGATTCACGGATTGCTGCTCGGCGCTCCTTGATTCGCGCCCGGCAAGTGCCCCAGGCATCCCAAAAATAGCCTCGAAGCAAACTCCATATCTTTTGAGTCGTTTATAGAAGCGCAACTTCGGTGAGCATAAGAAGTTGTGTTCAGTGTCTCCTCATTTTTGCCGAAGAAGTAGTAGGCCCAACATGGGTCAACAGCGAAGGAAACCCCATCAAGGAAGCAAAGGCTTCGTAAGATGGAAGATGCGCCATTGAAACGAATATCCGGCCCAGCGAGAGGCCATTTGGAGAAAACTATGCGAACTCATTCGACCCCCTTCTTCATGGCTGCCATGGTTTTAGGTTTGACCTTCGTCATCCCATTTCAAACATCGGGCGCCAATGAAAGGCCATCGGCGCCTCGGGCTTCGTCTGCTAGCCAACTCCAAGACCAATTGGAAGACTTGGCCAAGCGCGTCACCCAATTAGAGTCAGCCAAGCTGTCTTTAGAAATCAAAGTAAAAACCCAAGGTGAATTGCTTGGGGAAATTTATGGTTGGATGCGCACCTTGCCCGCAGCAAGCGAAGCGCTCCGAGAAAGTCTGGAAACAGCCAAGAAAAATGGCTTCGCCAAAGCTGGGCCCAACCCCATGGCTAAGAACAATGTTCTCGAAGGTCTTAAGGAGTTTGCCAAAGCTCTTTCCGCGTCTAACCCGGCGAAACCGAAAACTCCCAAGAAAAAGTAGACGAGCATCCTCATTCTCCAGATTGTGAAGATCTTTCAATCTATCGGTGTTTTCCCTCCAGAGCGCTGCTATGGTCGTTTCATGATGCTTCGGACTCTCACACTCCTCATTGTCTTTGGAACATGTTGTGCCGCCCAAGATTCATCTCTTCGGGGGCCCATGATTCAATTTCCAGCCAAAGGCTGGGATTTTGGCACCATCACCCGAGGGCGACAGCTTCGACACACCTTTGAACTTAAAAACACCGGTGACCAAGACTTGGTTATTTCTTACGCCCAGGTCACTTGCGGATGTTTGAAATTGAAGCTGGATCGAAAAATCCTGCCTCCAGGTGAGTCAAGCGTGCTGCGCATATTCCTGGACAGCAATCGCCAGGAAGGCCACATCAAGAAGCACATTCGCATCCAATCCAATGCCAAAAACCAAAGCCATGTTCTCATCCCGGTGGAAGGAACGATTAACCCGGTTTATCGCCTGGAATACCCCAACCTCGACTTAGGGGCCAGAGAACAGCACGAGTCGATTGTCAAAGAAATGCGGATCTTCGCTCTGCCAAATCGCTGGCCAGAAATTTCGTCAATTGAATTTCGCGGAACCAGTATCAAGATCACAACCAAACGATTCGGCACACCGACCAAAGCCCACGGGATTATCGTTTCCGTCACAGCACGGGCCAATCAAAAACCCGGTCGCCAATCGATTCCCGTGAGAATCAACCTCAAGAACGACTTAGTGGACGCCATTCGATTCTTGGTTTTAGGTGTCGTGATAGGAGACCTCAGAATCGAACCAAAAAAACTCACTTTACCCCCACAAGAAAAAACGAAGACATCCCAAACAACACTGACAATGACGAGTGGCAGCCAAAAGCCCTTCAAGATCTTGAAAGCAACTTGCCACGACAATCGTGTGAGCATTCAATTCACGGCAGGAAAATCCGAGACAAGCCACCCTTTACTCATCACCTTTGATCCCAAGAACCGTGGAAAAGGGCTCAGAACACGTATTTATATCGTCACCGATCGCCCAGATCAGTCGGTATTCACCGTCCCCGTCAATATTCCCGTAATTCCCTAGAAATATCCCCAGTCGTCTCCGTATCCCCCAACATCGGTCTCCGAAGAAGTCAAGGTAGGTTGGCCCCCCATCTGGTCAACTGGCCAGAAAGACCGACGTGGGCAGAGAGAGTCGAAGGGGAGAACTATTGTGGTCATAGCGACAACGCTCAGTTTCTGGGGCACAAGTGTCTCCGGCAGCATCCTCTTCGCCATCGTTTGCGCCCTTTTGGCAGCCAGCAAAGGACGATCAGCCTTGACATGGGGTGTCATGGGCTTCTTCTTCCAATGCTTCGGACTTCTTTTCGTTGTGCTCGCAGGAGACGTCGTCGATCCCAGGGAAGAAGAGGAAGTGGGCCGAAGCCATCGGCGGCGGATCAATGAAAGACTGAAAAGAGAATCAAACAAGATTGATCAACTCAAATCGGAGATGCGAGGCCGTTTGGACGCTCATGATCTGGCTTCTGGCATCGACACCCGCCGTATCCGCAAGCCCCTTAACCGAAGCCATGGTGATACCTACATCGGATCGAATCCAAGCTGGTACTATGATGACCACGGAGCAACCGCCGGTCCAATCGCCGAAAGAGCATTGCGAAGCCTCATGGACTCGGGTCTCATTCATAGTCGAACTTTGATCTGGCGAGAGGGTATGACTGACTGGCGCCCATGGGAAGATATTCCAGAACTGGGATAGAGTGAGCCCCCCGTATAACAATGGCGCAATCCTGAGGGATTCTCACGTTCCAGGTCGACAATCAACTCCTTGGCCAGCAGACAAACTCAGACTCTAAAATCAGATAATGCGGCGTCCAAAAGCGCTTTGAATGAGATGCACCACGGCGTCCGCGGTTTGATTGCGAACATCTTCCACGGGATTCAACTCAACGATATCCATGGAAGTGAGCTGCTTGCTATCTGCCAGTAGCTCCATGAAGAGATGAGCTTCGCGAAAACTGATGCCTCCACGAACGGGCGTTCCCACACCGGGAGCAACAATGGGATCCAAGCCATCAATGTCGAAGGAAAGGTGAATACCAGCGGTTCCGGCGCTGGCCCCCTCGATAGCCCGTTTCGTGACTTCGGCCATCCCCAAACGATCAACTTCCTTCATCGAAAAAACTTTGATGCCACTCTTCGCCACCATTTCCTTTTCTGAATCGTCTACGTCCCGAGCGCCGATCACGAAGACGTTCTCAGGATCAATACAGGGTTCATCTCCCCCCACGGCATTGAGTGCCTCACTGCCGTAGCCCAACAAAGAGGCCAATGGCATGCCATGGACGTTGCCTGAAGGCGATGTGGCGGGAGTATTCATGTCCGTATGAGCATCAAACCAAATGACCCCCAGCTTCTCATTTTCTTTACGATAGTGAGATGCCACACCGGCAATGGTACCTGCAGCAATGGAATGATCCCCTCCAAGAAAAACAGGCAATGCCCCTCTTCTCTTTGCCTCCATAGCGACATCATGCAATCGAATGCAGACTTCGACTATCTCGTCAATGTATTTGGCACTTCCACCATCCTTCGGCAGAGTCACCCGGCTCTTGAGGCTGATCTCCCCCCGATCGATCAGATCATGACCCAAAGCGGCGATCTTTGTCCCTATACCAGCAATGCGAAGGGCGCTTGGTCCCATATCCACCCCCCTGAGGTTGGCACCCAGGTCCATGGGCACCCCAAATATCTCAACTTGCATAGGCATAAGCTTTGTTTCCGAAAGGCTTTAAGAATTCAATCTAAGTTCAGGCTCCACCAAAAGGAGCTTTCTGTCGATATCTTAAGAGCGAAAATATCTTTCACCAATGGAAAGGTTCCATTGGTTGAACCGGATTTCCTCCATTGAGGCGCAAGCAACGGGTTCTGAGAACCCCAGATCGAGAGTGCGATGGATCGACGAAGACTGAGCGACAGCGAAATCAAATCGGCCTTAGGGCGGCTTGCAAACTGGGAGCTCAAGGAAGGAAAGCTAAGCCGCAAATTCAGATTTCGTGATTTCAATGAAGCTTTCGGCTTCATGACGAGGGTCGCTCTGGTGGCAGAGAATCTTCGCCACCACCCAGAGTGGACCAACATCTACGGAACAGTCTTGGTCCACCTTTGGACTCATGAAGTTCAAGGGATTACCGACTACGACCTTATCTTGGCTGGCAAAATGGATGTTTTTGCCGAAGCTGTCAAGCGGCCTCTTCCCGTGGGCTGAATTCACCTCAATACCAACTTCCAGTGAAATCCCCTTTGGAGTAAACCAAAGGGAGACTCCGAGGGACCCGGCATCGATTCGCTTCGTTTGACCGAAGCGAATCGGTAGCCGTGTCGATACGACGGCGAAAACTTACGGTTAACCCAAGAAGGGATAGCGATAGTCCTGAGCAGGAACAAAAGTCTCTTTAATGGTCCGTGGCGAACACCACCGCAGAAGATTGAGTTTACTACCGGCCTTGTCATTGGTCCCCGAAGCTCGGGCGCCCCCAAAAGGCTGCTGACCGACAACGGCCCCCGTCGGCTTGTCGTTGATATAAAAGTTCCCAGCAGCGTTCTTAAGGGCATCCGCCATCTTCACAATTTCCTGACGATCACGGCACAAGATCGCGCCAGTCAGAGCATAAGGCGAAGTTTGATCGCAGATTGCCAACGTTTCTTCGAGCTTGTCATCATCGTAAGGGAGAATCGTTAAGACGGGACCAAAAATCTCTTCGCACATGGTCTTGAACTGAGGATTTTCGGTGACAATCACTGTAGGTTGAACAAAGTAGCCGGAGGCATCATCGTACTCACCGCCGCAGATGATTCTACAGTCATCTGCTCCTTTTGCGAAATCGATGTACTCCTTGATCGTGTTGAATGCGGACTTGTCAATGACAGCATTGACATAGTTTGAGAAATCATCCACGGCTCCCACTTTAATAGTATTCAAGTCTTCCAAGAGGATGCGCAATGTTTCGTCGAGGATTGATCGCGGCACGTAGGCACGGCTTGCGGCTGAGCACTTTTGTCCTTGGTACTCAAAAGACCCACGCAGCAAGGCAGTGGCGAGGACTCGCTCGTCAGCGCTAGGATGAGCAAAGACAAAGTCCTTGCCTCCTGTCTCTCCACAGATACGAGGATAACTTTTGTAACGCTCGATATTGTTGCCGATCTCCCGCCACATCCCCTGGAAAACGGCGGTAGATCCTGTGAAGTGGACTCCCGCCAAATGAGGACTCTTGAGAACGGCGGGACCGACTTCACTGCCCCGACCATGAATCATGTTGATGACGCCTTTTGGAAGCCCAGCTTCTTCAAATAACTTCATCAAGTAGTAAGCTGAATAGGTAGCGGAAGAAGCAGGTTTCCAAACAATGGTATTGCCCATCAAAGCCGGAGCGGCAGAGAGGTTGCCAGCAATGGCGGTGAAGTTAAACGGAGTGACAGCAAAAACAAAACCTTCCAATGGCCTTTGCTCCAGCCGATTCCAGCATCCGGGCCCTGACTTTGGCTGCTCTTCGTAGATTTCTTGGGCGTAACGCGCATTGAAGCGGAAGAAATCGATTAGTTCGCAAGCTGAATCGATCTCTGCCTGATAGCAATTCTTACTTTGGCCGATCATTGTGGCCGCGTTCAAAGTATCCCGCCATGGCCCAGCCAAGAGATCCGCCGCCTTCAGAAAAACAGCCGCCCTTTGCTCCCATGGTGTAGCTGCCCAAGCTGGGGCCGCTTCCATCGCTGCCGCAATGGCTGCGTCCACATGGGTAACATCGCCCTGGTGGCATTGAGCAACCACATGACTGTGATTGTGAGGGGGTGTGACATCGATGGTCTTGCCTGTGGTCATATGCTCGCCACCGATCACCAGTGGGATCTGTATGACTTCAGATTGCATTTCTTCCAATCGAGCCTTCAAGGAAAGAGTCTCCGGACTCCCCGGCACATAGTCTCTCACTCTTTCGTTCTGGGGCTCTGGCGTTTGGTAGATCGTCATGGCTTTCTCCTGGAATTCAAGCTTTGATATGCCAGTCTTAGCACTCATTCCCGAAGGGGACCAGAACCCCTTTTGGACAAGTCCCGTTGCCTTACCCCACGGAATAGCAACCCCGAAACCAGGATTTGCTCCTTCTGCCTTGCCGATTCAATGGCCGTGTGTTTCGTGTTTCCCAGTATATTGTCGGGGCGATAGCAAGAACGGGCGCCGATAGGCTGCGAAAAAGCCTCACCCTTAACCTCAGCGGCCTCTTCTACAATAAGAAGGGTCCTCACTCACAAAAGCCAGCAAGTCTGACAGTTTCTGAAAAATACCCGATAATTTGGAACTCCTAGACTGTTTTGCGGAGTCAAGAACTAAGCAATGTTCTAAGATGCCCGCGAAGCCTATCTGTGAGAGTAATCATGTCCGGAATAAGTCGTTACTACGCTGCCCTTTGCCAATTGGACCAAAAGAATCCCCTAACCAGGGAAGCGATAAAGAAGAACACCGACACCATGATACGCCTCATGGAGCAAGCGGTCCTTGGTTACAAACCTTTCCATGACGTTCGTCTCATTGTGTTTCCTGAATTCGGGCATTCAGCACCGGTCTATCCTGATGTTTCTGACCTTTTGGAACACTTGGCTCTACCCAGCGACAATGAAGAAATTCAAAGGATCGCCGCGAAAGCAAAAGAACTTGGCGTTTTCGTACAAACAGGGAGTTTCTTGGAAGTAGATTCAAAATGGCCATCTTTGGTATTCAACACCACTCTCCTCATTGACCCAGATGGCCAAACGATTCTCCGCTACCGGAAGGTCAACCCTTGGATCCCTTGGGAAGTCCATGCGAGCCCCCACGACATTCCCAATTACCCCGATGACCCTCTTCCTGTGGTGGAAACAGAAATCGGCATTCTGGGGGTCGCGACTTGCTACGACTGGCTCTTTCCTGAAGTGTGCCGCACTTTGGCATTCAAGGGAGCAGAAGTTCTGATACGGATTTCCGCCTACATGGATCCTTGGGGGACGAGCGAGCCAATGAATTGGTGGGACCTCATCAACCGAAGCAGAGCCATTGAAAACACCGCCTATGTTGTTGCCTGCAATCAAGGAGCAAGCGGAGACCACTACCCCCCTTTTTCTTGGCCAGGGGGCTCCATGGCCTGTGACTTCGACGGACGGGTGTTATCCAAGGCAAGTCCTGGTCCCGGAGAGAAAATTGTTGTGGCACCCATAGACATCCAAACTCTTCGCGATGAAAGAAAAAGACGTATGGGTCATGACATGCGCGCCCACCATCGGGCTGAGCTCTATCGTGTCCTTTACGCCCCCCAATTCCCAAAAGGCGAGAATGTCTCCCCCAGGACAGTTTCCCAATTGGAAACATTAATTGCCCAGTCGAAAAAGACACTAGAGGAGCGAAAATGAAACTCCCATTCTTTTTGCTTCTTCTCCTTGTCCTGCTGGGGGCCTTCGGTAGCTGCGGCGACGGCAAGAAGCAAGAAAAACCTGAAGGTGAAACATTACCTTTCAGCGTCGCCGATGCGCACCGGCTGAACACAGAAGCTATCCTTCATATGGATCAGGATGACGTCGCCGGGGCCATTCCGATGTTCCGAAAACTCTGCAGGGAAACCCACGACATTTTTGTGCCTCGCTTCAATCTGGCCATCGCCCTTCTCAACGCACAGAACCTCGATCGCAAAGCGAGAAAGGCGGAAATGGATGAATCCGAATCCTTGCTCCGCCAACTTATGGGTGAGTTCCCAGGCCGAGTTGAAGCGCCCTACAGCTTGGCCGTCATGTTGGAGCATTTGGGCCGAGACCCTGTGGAAATTGAGAAATTCTATGCCTTGGCATTGCGCCTCGCCCCTGCCAGTCCCGACTGTCTTTATCGCTTAGGGAAGTTCTACTATCAAAAACGAAACCCCGACTTAGAGAAAGCCGAGGCTCTTCTCAAA